>JACQAX010000132.1 GCA_016194795.1 Deltaproteobacteria bacterium
ATCGCGCTCGAATCGAGCGATCCTGACGACGGCTCGGATTCCACCTCGACCTTGAGATCGACGCGAATCTTGTAAAGCTCAGCCACCGCCGAGGTGAAAATCTCGCGGTAATGGTCGTTGACCCAGTCGCGGCTGAACAGCGTGGGGGCGCTGATTACGAGATGCTGATCATTGAGCTCCACAAAGCGCGCCGACTCGAGCCAGGCGCGGAATTGCTGGGGCGGAATGCGTTTAGCCACCTCGGCGAGCAGGTCTTCCCATTGAAAGTTCTTGGACATAATCCCCCAAAACAGAGCAGGCTGGCAGTGATAGCAAAACCTCCGCCGAGCCGCAAGAAGCCCTATGCAGAGTTTCTTGACACCCACGGTCGAATGACATAAGTAAATTCCCCTTATGAAAAGAACACTTCAGCCCAGCAGAACTAAACGCGCCCGCACGCACGGTTTCCGCGCCCGCATGGCCACCAAAGGTGGCCGCGATGTGCTCAACAGACGCCGCGCCCGTGGCCGTAAACGCTTGGTCGCCAAGGTTTCCGGCAAGTAATTCTGCTTCTTCTGCGAGCACCCGCCTGATGCCTAAAAACGGCTTTTCCCGTAGCTGTCGCATGACGGAAAGGCCGGAGTTCGTTCGCCTTTTTGACAAGCCGAACGTTTTCAAGGCCACGAGCTTCCAAGCCTTTTGGAAAAGCAACGACCGGAAAAACCCCCGGCTCGGGATCACGATTAAAGGGCGCCTGAGCTCGGTTTGGCGCATGCGCCTGAAGCGGGTCGTTCGGGAATGGTTTCGGGCGTGCAAAGACAAGCTCGGCAATAACGACGTGAATATCGTGATTCGGGTTCCACAGACGCTCGATCTCGCGTTCGTCGACACGCTCAAGCGGCAGCTCCGCGGCTGGAAAGCGTGAATCGGATGCGAGTGATCAAGCCGCTTTTTTCGTTCTATCGACTCTTTGTCTCGCCGGCGCTTCAGGCGGTATTCGGCATCCGTTGTCGCTATGAAGAAAGCTGCAGTCATTATATGGAAAGAGCCATGCGAGAAAAAGGATTCGTCACCGGCCTGACTCTTGGGTCGAAGCGCCTGCTTTCGTGCAACCAATGGAGTGCTCATGGATAAAAAGGTTTTCGCGGCCGTAGCGCTTTGCGCCGGGATTTTTCTTCTTTGGCAGAATTTTTACCTCAAGCCGCTGACGGAGCGCCAGCAGGCGTGGAGCCAGCAGCACGCGCAGCAGGCGCCCGTGGAGACCGCGAAACCTTCGGAGCTTTCCATCTCGCCATCGCCGTCGAAGATGGAGACGGGCACGGTGGCCGCGAAGGCAGCGAGGTCGTCCGGTCAGAAAAGCGTCGTCCTCGGCGATAGCGCGTACAGCTACACGATTTTGACGAAGGGCGGAGTCGTAAGCGACGTAGGAATGGTCGGCTACCGCGGCCAGAAGACCGATAAAGTTCGCAAATTGATCGGCGGCAGCGACGAGCTCGAGCTCAACACGCCCGCGGCCGACCTGGGATATATTTCGGCGGTCGATTATACGATCGAGCGCCAGGACAAGAACGGCCTCGTCCTTGCGTACGACGACGCGAATGTCTCGATCAAGCGAACGTATTCGCTGAATGCCGCGGTTTTCTCGCTCGACAACGAGAACACGATCGTTTTCAAGAAGCAGGCGCCGAGCCACGTCTACGTCGGCCTCAAGTCGGCGAAGACGCTTACCAAGGACGAAGCTGAAAACGAGCGCCGCCAGATCTACCTCAATCGAATCGGCGGGCAGAAGACCTGGACCGTAAGCGACGTCGACGAGGTGAAGGAAGAGAGCGGCCAGGGCGTGTGGGTCGGTTTCGCTTCCCGCTATTTCCTCAATGCCATCGCCAACACGAGCGGCGCACCGGCGCAGTTTCAGGCTCGTCCGGTGAGCGACCACGAGGTGACAGCGGGCTTCTTCTATCCTGCCGCCAAGACTAGCAACATCGCCGTTCGCATGTATTATGGCCCCAAGGACATCGACATCCTGAAGGCCGCGGGCACCCACCTCGAGACGGCGGTGGATTTCGGCTGGTTCACGATTTTCGCGTACCCGATGCTTACGGCGCTGAAATGGTTCTACAAATACGTGCACAACTTCGGCATCGCGATCATTCTTCTCACGGTGCTCGTGAAGCTCCTGACGTACCCGCTGACGCTCAAGTCGATGAAGAGCATGAAGCAGATGCAGAGAATTCAGCCGCAGCTGCAGCGCCTGCGCGAGCGCTACAAAGACGACAAGGAGAAGCTCAACCGCGAGATGCTCCAGCTGATGAAGTCCAATGGCTACAATCCGGCGAGCGGCTGCCTGCCGATCTTCATCCAGATGCCGATCTTCGTCGCGCTCTACAACGTGCTCAATGGCGCGATCGACCTTTATGGGCAGCCGTTCTTCGGCTGGATCCACGATCTGTCGCTGAAGGACCCGCTTTACGTCACGCCGGTATTGCTGGCGCTGATGATGTTCATCCAGCAGAAGATGACGCCGAACACGGCGTCGGATCCGGCCCAGCAGCGCATGATGATGATGATGCCGCTGATCTTCGGGTTCATGATGCTGAGCCTGCCGTCGGGGCTCACGCTTTACATGCTCGTCAACAGCGTGGTGAGCGTCCTGCAGCAGGTCGCCATCAACAAGACGATCAACGTAGGGGCGTCGGCGGCGGCGTAGCGTGGCGCCGTGGCAGGCAATTATTTTTCGACGGACACGATAGCCGCGGTCGCGACGAGCCTTGCCGGAGACGCGGGGGTCGGGATCATCCGCTTGTCCGGCCCGCGTGCGCTGGAGACCGCGCTGCTGGTTGCCCGCGGCCTCGACGACCCGCAGCCGCGCTATCTCTTGCGCATCGAGGTCGTGCATCCGGACTGATCGGTGCCCGGAGCCTGTTCGAGGCGCAGGCAGCCCGGAGAAGCCTCGGACAGGCTCGACGCAAGGACTTCGACGACATCGCCGCGCGAATCACTGATCTGCTGGCGCAATCCGAGCTGTCCATCGACTTCATCGATCAGGACGTCGAGGTGATCTCGTCCGAGAACCTGCGAGAGGAGCTTTCGTCGATTCTCGAGAAGACGGAGCTGCTGCTCCACCGGATGAGAGCCGCCCAGCGTATCGCCAGGGGGCTGTCGGTAGCGCTCATCGGCGCGCCGAACGCAGGGAAGTCGACGCTTTTCAATGCGCTGCTGGCCGAGGACCGCGCGATCGTTTCGCCTGAAGCCGGCACGACCCGCGACGTGATCACCGAAGAGATCAAGCTTGGGCCGTATTACGTCCGCCTTGCGGATACGGCGGGACTACGCCTGGCGTCCGGGGGCATCGAGCAGGAAGGAATTAGCCGGGCGCGGGAGCTTGCCGAGGGGGCGGAGGTCGCGATTGTGGTCGTTGATGCGGCCCAGCCCGAAGAAGCGATTCGGCGGCAGCTCGCGGAACTTCCGCAGCTCGAATGTGCGACGGTGCTCGCGTTGAACAAATGGGAGCTCGTCGACGAGACGAAGCGGGCCGCGCTTCTTTTGGCCTTCGATGGGTGGCATGGCGGGGGAGTCGTGGGCTTAAGCGCGGCACGGGGAACCGGGACCGATCGGCTTCTGACGACGTTGCGGTCCGCCCTCGATGCCCGCGTGGGAGTCGGCGTGGACGCTCTGTTGCCGACGGAATTCCAGCTCCAGATGCTGCTTGCGTCGCGCAGCGCGATCGTTCAGACGCTCGACCTCGTTAAGGCCACCGGGCTCTCCCAGCCGGAGCTCATTTCGGCGGGTCTCGGCTCTGCGGTTCGGGCCCTGTCCGACCTTGTGGGGGAAACTACGCCCGACACAGTCCTGGCGAAGATCTTCAGCGAATTCTGCATCGGCAAATAGCTTGAAAAGCACAGGGGGGGGCGATAAAGTCGCGCTACCCTTAGAATCGCGAAATTTTTGGCAAAAGAGGAGCTTTGATGGGCATTTCGTCGGTGGGCGTCGTAGGCGCCGGACAGATGGGTTCTGGCATCGCGCAAGTCGCGGCGGTGGCCGGCCTTGACGTCGTGCTGCAGGACATCTCGTCGGACGGCTTGAGCAAAGCGAAGGCACGCATCGAACAAAGCCTCGTCAAGCTTTCCGAAAAAGGGAAGCTGTCGCCGGCCGACGTCAACGCGGCCAAAGGGCGCATCACCACGACGCAGCATCTCGACGACGTCGCGCGCGCCGGTCTCGTCATCGAGGCCGCCAGCGAAAATCCGCAGCTCAAATTCGAGATTTTTCGCAAGCTCGACGGCCTTTGTGGCGAGGGGACGATCCTTGCGACGAACACGTCGTCGATCTCGATTACGACGATCGCGGCGCAGACCAAGCGTCCTGAAAAAGTGGTGGGCATGCATTTCATGAATCCCGTACCGCTCATGAAGCTTGTCGAGGTCATTCGCGGCTTGCGCACCTCGGACGAGACGTTCCGGGCCGTGAAAGCGCTCGGCGAAAAAATGGAAAAAACCTGCGTCGAGTCGAAGGACTATCCCGGATTCGTCGTGAACCGAATCCTCATGCCGATGATCAACGAGGCCTGCTACGCGCTTTTTGAGGGGCTCGCCTCGGTGGAGGATATCGACAACGCGATGAAGCTCGGGACGAACCAGCCGATGGGGCCGCTTACGCTCGCTGACTTCATCGGGCTCGATACGTGTCTCGCCATCCTGAACGTCATGCACGAGGGTCTGGGCGACCCGAAGTATCGTCCGTGCCCGTTGCTCAAGCAGTACGTCTCGGCGGGCCTGCTCGGAAAGAAAACGGGCCAGGGGTTCTACAAGTATGGCGCATGAGAACTTCCTCGTAGAGCTGCGGGGGACGACGGCGGTCGTCCAGGTGAATCGTCCCAAGGCTCTCAACGCCCTGAGCACCGCGGTGCTTACCGAGTTCTCGGCTTTGCTCGACGAGCTCCATAAGAACAAAACGCTCCGCGCGGTCGTGCTGACCGGCGCGGGCGACAAGGCGTTCATCGCCGGCGCGGACATCGCCGAAATGTCCGCCATGTCTCCGGTGCTTGCGCTCGAGTTCGCGCGCAAGGGCCAGGGCGTCACCCAAAAGATCGAGGGACTTGGCGTTCCCGTGATCGCGGCCGTCAACGGCTATGCGCTCGGCGGCGGCTGCGAGATCGCGCTCGCGTGCGACTTCATCCTTGCGTCGACTACTGCCGTGTTCGGGCAGCCGGAAGTCTGTCTGGGGCTCATTACGGGCTTTGGCGGCGGCGTTCGGTTGGCCGAATTCGTCGGCTGGCCGCGCGCGCGCGAATTGATCTACAGCGGCCGGCGCATCAAGGCGGACGAGGCGCTTCGCATCGGCCTCGTGAACCGCGTGGTCGAGCCGGCGCAGCTGCTCCAGACCGCGCTTGCCGTCGCCGACGAGATCGGCGCCAACTCCCCCTTGGCGGTGAAGACGGTCAAAGCGGTGATGAACAAGATCCGGAGCGAAGCGAGTGTCGCCGCGCGGCTCGACGCGGAGGCGCGCGCCTTCTCGTCCGTATTCAGTTCTTTCGACCAGAGGGAAGGGACCAAGGCTTTCCTCGAAAAACGCAAGGCGCAGTTCAAGGGCGAGTAAGCAATAAGAAGAGGAATGCACGTGGATATTTTCCTGTTGGACGACGAGCACAAGATGATTCGCGATACCGCGCGGGATTTCGCGCGTAAGGAGATCGCGCCCAAGGCCAAGGAGCTGGACGAGACCGGAAGGTTCCCGGCCGAGCTCGTCTCGCAGCTTGCGACGATGGGTTTTCTCGGGATGATGGTGCCCGAGCAATACGGCGGAGCCGGCTTCGATACGCTCTCGTACGTCATCGCGATGGAGGAGATTTCAGCGGGTTGCGCCTCGACCGGCGTCATCATGTCGGTGAACAACTCGCTCGTGTGCTCACCGCTTCTGACTTATGGCACCGAAGAGCAGAAGCAGAAATACCTCGCGCCGCTCGCCAAAGGCGAGAAGCTCGGATGCTTCGGGCTCTCCGAGCCCGCCAGCGGCAGTGACGCCGCGGCGATGAAGACCACCGCGCGCCGCGAGGGCGAGCACTATGTGCTCAACGGTACGAAAAATTTCATCACCAACGGGCGCGAGGC
>JACQAX010000133.1 GCA_016194795.1 Deltaproteobacteria bacterium
CTTCCTCGCGCGCGCTCTTGGCGGCGGCGGCCGCCGCCCCGCCCGCGGTCGCGGCCGCCGGCGTCGCGGGCGGAAACGTCCCGCTCTGCTCGCTCATGTCGGAGCCGGAGCCCGCGCCGAAAACGGCGTTGGCCGCGGCCTGCGCCGGGTCGTGGCCGGCCTCGCCGCTCTTGGCGAACGAGAACACGTTCACGTGCGCCGGAGGCTTCTTCACCGTCGGGATCATCGCGTCGCCCGCCTTGAGGAAGCCGTGGACCTTGTCGTACTCCTTGCGCTTCTCGGGATTCGAGAGCACGAGGTAAGCCTGCTCGATCGCCTCGATCACCAGGCGCGTCTCGTGCTCGTCGAAAAGGCTGTAGAGCGCCGCCGAGTCTTTCCCGTACGCCGACTTCGCGCGGAAGTAAGCCTGCCGGATCTCGTTCTGGCTCGCGTCGGGCCGCACGTCGAGGATCTGGTAATAGCTCTGCGCTTCTCCCTCGAACATCAGTAGATCTCGGCTCTCTGCGTTTTGTTCTGCGCGAGAAGGTGCTGGACCATCCGCTCGAAGTTTCCGACGAGCTTCGAGTTCGGGAACTCGAGCAGCAGGGGACGCTTGCGGCGCACCGACTGCCAGACCGCGCTGTCGTAGTCGAGATATCCGACGTACTCCATGTCGATCCCGAAATATTTCTTGCAGACGCTCTTGATGGAGAAGCCGATGTCCACGTCGCTCTGGGTGCGCGCCTGATTGATGATGAGCTTCGGCCGGAAGCGGGTGATCTCCTCGCGCAGCTTGATGCCCATCTCGGGGCTGTACTTGGTGGCTTCGCGCAGGAGATCGGCCGGCGAGCGGATTCCGAGCGGGTTCTTCTGGTCCATCGCCATGTCGAGCATGGGGCGGATCTCGAAGAGCGCCTCGGCCATCTTGAGCTTGCGATAGTACGCGCTCTTGATGAAACGGTACGTGTTCTCGATGCTCGTCGGCTCGGGCAGCAGCACGAGGATTCCGACGTCCGAGCTCAGGAAGAAGTCGAGCGTGTTGTACGCCGTTCCGGCGCCCAGATCGAAGATGAGGTAGTCGACGTCGAGCTCGTGCAGCTTCTGGAGCAGCTTGCTCTTCTGCGTGTGCTTCAGATTCGCGACGCCGATCGCGTCCTGCGCGCCGCTGATGAGGCTCAGGTTGCGAACGGGCGTCTGGACGAGCACCTTGTTGATGTCTGGCTCGCGTTTGCTGAAAAAATCGGAGAGCGTGACTTGCGGGATCTCGAGCCCGAGGCACGTGTGCAGATTCGCGCAGCCGAGGTCGAGATCGATGGCGCACACCTTCGCGCCGGTACGCGCGAGGCTGATGGCGAGATTCGCCGCGACGAGGCTTTTGCCGACGCCGCCCTTTCCGCCGCCCACCGCCCAGATCTGTTTGATCCGCGAGCCGGAGAAGCTCAACGAGTCGATCGGAGAGACGTCGGATGAGTAGTCGGTAGTTTCAGATGTAATAGACATGATTCTCCCAAAGCCCTCCATGGATTGGAATCGCCATCAAGCCAGTTCTAATTATGGTGGCGTGGGCTCGTTCGTGTCAAATAAACACTCAAAACTCTTGGAGAAAGAGAAGGAATCTTGAACGGGTGAAGCGAGTACGGAAATCGAGCCGGTTTTTGGGGCCGCGGCTCCCCATGAAGTGCGTAGTTCTCTACGCGGTTCGGGAGTAGTCGAGTATCTGATTTCGCGATTTAGTTGATTGTTTTGGTCCTGAATTGCCTCTCGAAGGCACAATCTGCACTGTGAAAACATTTTAGTTTCAATAAGATGTGCGATTTTCGGGTAACGCAGGGCGGTGGTGGCATATCCCTTGCTGTTTATATGTAAACAGCAACATTGAGTGGTCTTACATCCTAGTCAACTTAGTTAAGGAGCAGTTCCTGATGCAGGTTCGTAATGAAGAAGTGATGGCGCGCTCATTCAAGTCGGCCCAGCTGCGGCTCTCGCAGTTCGCCCGCGCCTTGCCGATGCGCACCGATCTTCACCTGACCCGCAAAGTCTGGCACATGATCATGGGGCTCATCATCATCTCCTGCTACATGTCGGGGATGAGCCAGAGCACGGCTCTTACGATCCTCGGCGCCGCGTTCGTCTGGAGCGTGACGATGGAAACGCTCCGCCTCAAGAACCCCACGCTCAACGAGAAATGCATCCGCTTCTTCGGCCCGGTCATCCGCTCGAGCGAAGTGAATAAAGTCAGCGGAATGCCTTATTATATCGCCTCCAGCATCGTCGCCGTCGGCGTTTTCCCGAAGCCGGTCGCGATCCTTTCGCTGCTGTATCTCGCGCTCGGCGATCCGCTGGCCTCGCTTTTCGGCATCCTTTATTCGCAGCGTTCGGTGAAGATCTTCAACGGCTCGAAGTCGCTCCACGGCACGGCCGCGGGTTTCGCCGTCTGCGCGATCTCGACCTGGATCTACCTGCGTTCGACGGGCATGTACGGCCTCGACCTGATCCGCCTGACCCTGCTCGGCGGCTTCGCCGGCTCGTTCGCCGAGCTGCTGCCGCTCGACCTCGACGACAACTTCACGATCCCCGTCGTGAGCGGCTTCATTCTCTGGCTGGGCTTCATCGCCATCCATTTCGTCTGAGCTTGTAATTAAGCACCTGTAAACAAGTTAGACGGATTTCAAGCACCCCTGCTGGGCTTTAAGCACTCGAAATAACTAAGAAACATCGCTGGTATACGGCCTGCAATACTCTTCTCCAAGAGAGATGAGGATTTGCCGTGGATAAGCAGTCGTTGCAGGAAAATGCGAAAGGTTTGCGCCGCCTCGAGATCGTGATCGCGATCCTGGCGCTGTCGTTTTATCTGTTGTGCGCCGTGTCGGCTAACGCCGCCGGTCCCGACCTGAAGCCCGAGGAGCGCAACGGCGACTATCTCAAGCAGGTTCCGGGCGCGCCGCTCGCCATCGGCTCGCTGAATTCGATGATCTTCGACAAGGCGATCTCCGCCGAGATGACCGAGAAGTATCAGGCCTTCAATCGCGACTACGAAGCCAAGCAGGCCTACCGCCTCACGAGTCCCGCCGACTACATGAACTATCAGAAGGCGAACCAGGACCTCGTCGAGTGGACGATCAAGAAGCTTCTCCAGTACCACTTCGAGAACACCCTGAAGAACCGCGTCGAGGAAGGCGCCAAGCGCGCCGCGCGCGAATCGAAGAGCTCCGAGACCCAGGCCGCGGCCAGCGCCGTGATGACGGTCTCGAAGGTTCAGAAGGCGATCACGAACACGACGCTCAACCTCGGTCAGGACACCAAGACGCGCTTCAAGTACGACTTTCCGAGCGGCGTGATGCGCGTCGGGATGACGAGCCCGTTGGCCGACGCGTCGATGGATTACAGAATCAAGGCTCCCGACCCGGCGCCGGGCGCGATCGCGCAGCCCGAGAAGCTCAGCGTCGGCGTGAGCCGCAACTTCCGCGAGATCGCCGCCTCGACGAGCGCGCGCTACTCGCTCGTCGGCCAGACCGTGAACTACGGCATGAGCAAGCACGTGCTGGGCCCTGTCAGCGCGCAGGTCGATCAGGTCCACAACATCCGCGACACGTCGAAGGATGAGACCGTCTATCGCGTGAACGTCGGCCTGAAGTTCTGAATTCAGTCCGCAGAGCTCCGGTCTCCCTCACTTCTTGATGATCGTGAGATCGACGGGATAAACCTTCCCGCCCTTGTACTTGAACTCCATCAACACGCGGTTGGGTCCGGGCTCGAGCGGGATGAAATCCGTGGAGAACTTCCCCGAGCCATGGTCGCTGAAGACGGTGGCGACGTAGTGGCTCGTGACGTTCTCGATCTTGTACTCGACGAGCGAGGTCTCGGCGTCGGCGCTGGCGACCTGGCGGCCGGGGTTGCCGCAGAACGGGCCCAGGATGCGGATCTTGGCGGCCGACGTCTCGAAGACCTCTCCGCTCGTCTGGCTCTCTACGGCCTTAAAGCGATTCTTCATCCAAGGGACTTATCGGCTCACCGTCAAAAATCCTACACTCGCGGCACGCCCGGCAGTTGTTGCCTAGCGCGCCCGGAACGGGCTAAGGTGGCTTACTCATGGATATTCTCGGCCAGTCCGCCCTGATCGTCGCGGTCACCGCGTTCGCTCTCGCCGTCACCGCGTTGTCGCGCAACCTGCGCAACAAGCTGGTCATGACCGCCCCGATGAATCTGCCACTGATCGGCGAAATCAAGGTTCGCGAGATCAGCAAGGAAGAGCTGATGGAAATCTGGATCGGCGTTCTCGATAAAGCCACCCCCAATATCCGGTTCAGCGAGCGCATGGAACAAATCACACCAGAGGCAGAACGTTTTAGCGTGCGCACCAATAAAGCCACCTATAGCACGGCCAGCATTCTTCTCGCCATGGGC
>JACQAX010000134.1 GCA_016194795.1 Deltaproteobacteria bacterium
CTTGGCCGTGTACTTCACGCGGTTGGCCTTCTCGGCTTCGCTCATCAGGCGCTTCCACTCGGTCTCGATGGCGACACCGCGCTCGGAGGCGATCTCTTCGGGCGACTTCGCCGAGGACTTGCGCTTCTTCGGAGCGGCGGGAGCGGCAGGCACCTGGCCCGGCTCGTTGACGCCTTTGGGCGCCTTGAAGGCGCGTTCTTTCTTGCAAGTGAGGCACTGGACCTTGGCGATCTTCGCGCCGACTTTGGCGACGACGATTGCCTTGAGGTCCATTTTGCAGCTACCGCAATAGGCCAGAACTTCGTTACCCGTTTCATTCGCTGGGTTGGTTGCCATCGAGAGTATCCTCAGAGAGAAAGTGTGATAAATGTGATTGGTGCCCATAACATCACCGCTTGAAAGCAAAATCAAGGGTTTAGCCGCAGAACCCGGCGTCTATTTGATGAAAGACGCCGCGGGGGTGATTCTCTATGTCGGCAAGGCCAAGAACCTCAAATCGCGCGTTTCGAGCTATTTCCAGGACTCCAAGGACAAAGCTCCGCGCACCGAGCTGCTCGTCCGCAAGATCGCCGATTTCGAGGTCGTGCTGACCGACAACGAGGTCGAGGCGCTGGTGCTCGAGTGCAATCTCATCAAGAAGTATAAGCCGCGTTATAACGTGCTGTTGAAGGACGACAAAAGCTACCCGTACGTCCGCCTCGACCTCAAGCACCCGTTCCCCCGCCTCGAATACGTCCGAAAGGTGCGGAAGGACGGCGCGCGTTACTTCGGCCCCTATGTTTCGGCTTATCAGATCAAAGACGTCCTCCGGTGGGCCCAGAAGGCTTTTCGCCTGCGCGACTGCTCCGATAACGAGTTCCGCAACCGTTCGCGCCCCTGCATCCTCCACCAGATGGGCCAGTGCTCGGCGCCCTGCGTGAAGCTCATCTCGGAAGACGATTATCAAAAATCGATCAACTCCGCCCTGAAGATGCTCGACGGCAAGACCGACGAGGTCGCGCGCGACCTTCGCGCGCAGATGGCGGTGGCCGCCGAGAAAGAGGAGTTCGAGCGGGCGGCCGAGCTTCGCGATCGCCTGGCGCAGATCGACGAGATCAACCAGGAGCAGAAGATCACCGACCCCGAGGCCGATTACGACCGCGACGTCATCCACTACTGTCGCGGCACGGGAGCCGAGATCCCGCCGAGCCAGGCCGTCGTCGTCGTCATGGCCGTGCGCGAGGGCCGGACGGTCGGTGTGTTCCAGTTTCCGTTCCTCGATATCGACCCTGCGATGCCGGACGACGAGTTCCTGTTCGGGTTCATGGCGCAGTATTACATCACGCGGTACGAGGAGACGCCGGGCGTGCTTCCGCCCGAGGTGCTGATGCCGGATCTTTCGGCCGGCTCCGCGAGCGGCGCGGACGTGGATGCCGCCGGAGCGGCGGCGCACGCGCAGGCGAATCTCAAGGAGCAGGCCGCGATCCTTTCGCGCGCGCTGGGCCGGCGCATCGACTTTCGCGTGCCCAAGCGCGGTGAGGCCGCGGGGTTGGTCGCGATGGTCAAGAAGACCGCCGAGCACCATCTCACCGAGCTCTCCGCGCGCACGCAGCACGCGGTCGACGACCTCATCGACGTGCAGAAGAAATTGGATCTGAAGAAGTTTCCCGCGCGCATCGAGTGCTACGACATCAGCCACTTCCAGGGCGAGGGCACGGTCGCCTCGCGCGTCGTGTTCGTCGACGGGCGTCCGGAAAAGGCGCTGTACCGCCACTACCACGTCCACGAGGCGGGCGACTGGCGCGCCGGCCAGGGCAACGACGACTTCCGCTCGATGCGGGAGGTTCTGGAACGCCGGTTTTCGCACGACCACTCGATTCCGGATCTCGTCGTCGTCGACGGCGGCAAGGGCCAGCTCGCGCAGGCCGAGGCCATCTTCGCGGAGCTGGGCGTGCTCGGCGTGGAGCTCGTTTCGCTGGCGAAGGCCCGCACCGAGGGAACTTTCGAGGACGCGGAAGTGAAGGGCTCGATGGAGCGCGTCTTCAAGCAGGGCCAGAAAAACCCGATCATGCTCAAGCCCGGCACCGGCTCGTTTCGTGTCCTGACCCAGGCGCGCGACGAGGCGCATCGGTTCGCGATCACGTTCCATCGCTCGGTTCGCGACAAACGCGTCATGGGGAAGAAGAAGGGGGTTTGATGCTGAAGATCACGGTGCACGAGTCGGTCGTCGTGGCGGCCTCGCCCGAGGCGGTCTGGGATTACACGCAGGACTGGCGGCGGCGTCGCGAGTGGGATGGCTCCGTTTCGGAAGTTCTGGAGCTCGTCGAGGCGCCGCGCCGGCACGTCAAGGCGCGCTTCGCGGGCGGGATGGTTTTCGACGTCGAGTACAAGCTGAACGACCGCCCTCGCATGACGTCGCTTGCGATGGTGAACGGAACCTCTTCGTGGGTCACCGGTGGTGGCGGGTCGTGGCGCTACGAGGCTCGGGGCGATGGTACCGAGTGGGTTCAGACCAACACTCTCGTGCTTGCGGATCGTTTTCCGATGCGGCTCTTGCGGCCCCTGCTTGCGGTCTCGCTCGGCTGGTCGACCCGGCGGGCGATGCGCAAGGCGGCTCGGAAGATCGAGCGGGCGGCGCGGGGATGAAGGGAAGTCCGAGCGAACGATACCTTTTTTCGTTTCTCGCGATCTCCTTCGGTTCTGGATTCTTTGTCGCCTACTACATGGGCACGTTTGGCGGGTGGACACATTCGATTCTGGTCGATTGGGTGGGCTGGTATCTGGCCGGTACTTTCGTGGTTGGAGGCCTTGGAGATCTTGCGAGAGCGACCGGGAAATTCAGATAGTTTCGTTGCGATTTCGAAATTTTTCATGCTGGTATGAAAATGTTTCATGAAATTTTCTCGCTTCGAGGCGGAGCGCGATTCGCTTGAAAAATATTTTCTGAGGTCGTCTTTTTAACTCGAAATACCCTGGCGAGAGACCATCGCCCTGAGGCCATTCAGCTTCATCGAAAGAAAAACGCCTCGTTCCTACGGATCGCTCGTCTGCGAGCCTGCTGGCGCGTCTTCGGTTTTTTTGCCGGCATTGTTCTTGCTGATGTATTGCGCGAATGAGGCAGCTTACTCTTCTCCGGGAGAAAAAATATCCCCATAGAAAAACCGCGAGGGCGATCTCGTTTCGCGGAGCGAACCACGTCGTGCTCAAGGCGTGCTCGCCGGTACTCCGCAGGAAGAGCGGGCAAATCCGAAAGCTCATCCGCGAGACGCAAGATCGGTTCGGACTGAAGCTTCGCGCGGTGGCGGTGATGCCGGACCATGTTCACCTCATCATGAAAGTGGATCGCCGCGAGCAGTTTCAAAACGCGCTGAGGTTTCTCGCCGGAGCGATCGCGTTGAAGGTCGCGGGGACGAGGTTGTGGAGAGCTCGAGCTTGGTCGCGGCCGTTGCGAACGAGACGCGAGCTCGACGTAGCGCAGGTGTACGTCGCTCGAAACTCGATCAAGGCGGGGATTTTCTCGCTCGGAGACGCGTACGCGATCGTCGATGGCGTGCTGCAGCTTTGAGAATCCGTGGGGGGGGCGCGTGCCGGCTGCGGATCGTATGCCGATGCTTACGAAGTCGTGGCGTTTCCGACCGACCCCTCGATGGTCACCGGAAAATTGACGGACCTGGCGATGAAGCACTTCTCGTGCGCCTTGTGGTGCAGCTCGGCGACGTGAGCTCCGACGTCCGGGCCGCCGGCTGACCCGCCGGCCACCGTCACGCGGGGGCGCAACACGACGCTCGCGAACTGCCCGGCGCCACCGCTCTCCACGACCATCGTGCCCGAAGCCGAATCCACGTATCCCGTGACGATCAAGCCCGCGTCGGACGCCACGTGCAGGAACCAGAGCATGTGGCAGGTCGACAGCGACGCGACGAGCAGGTCCTCGGGGTTGTGCAAAGAGCCGTCGCCGCGGAACGCCGGAGCCGACGACGCGCGCAGCTCGGGCTTGCCCGGCACGCGGATCACGTGGTCGCGCGAATACGCGGCGTAGCCGCTCGTGCCCGTGCCTTTGTTGCCCGTCCAGGCTTCGAAGCGATGCTCTTTCATGATTCCCATCCCATTCTTTTCAAGATCGACCGGAACTCCGGCTCGTCGAGCGAAAGCGGCGGAAGGTACGGCTCGACGTACGACCGATGCCACCATAGCCCGCGCGAGCGCTCTTCGGAAGAGGCGAACTTGTAAAGATAGAGCTGCGCGCGGATGAAGCGCGGCGGTTTCTCCGGAAACGGCGACGCCCTGATGAGCGAAAGCGCTCCGGAGTCTCCGCGCAGCAGCTTCGCCACGAGATTGAGCAGCCAGGGATTCGAGCGATACGAGCCCATCGCCGCGAACCACATCTGCCAGTCGATCTTGTAATGATAGGGCGTCACTTGCGGCGGCCTGCGTGTCGGGTCGCCCGGCTTGCCCTTGAACTCGTAGGCGCGCCATTTCGTCGACGGGCTCAGGACGGGCTCGTCGGTGCCTTCGAGGACGATCTCGTAGCGCTCGCGCGTGACGCTCCCGAACGCGCCGTAGGTGTTCACGAGCCCCAGCGGGTCGAAGCCCGCGTTCATCGCCTGGTTGGGCGACAGGAGATTCAGCGTCGGCTTGATGCTCAAGAGGAAGATGACGAGGCCGAGCGCACCGAGCACCGCCACCCGCGCCCAGGCCATCTCCGGCACGACGGCGTTGGCCGCGGCCCCGACCGCGCCCAACGCGGCGAGCAGCTGCCGGTCGTTGAAGCACGAGATCGC
>JACQAX010000124.1 GCA_016194795.1 Deltaproteobacteria bacterium
ACGTTCATGGGTCCGGTCGAGAGCGAGGCGAGCATCGTCTACCTCCGTCCCGAGACCGCCCAGGGCATCTACGTCAACTTCCTGAACGTCGCCTCGAGCTCGCGCCAGAAAGTGCCGTTCGGCATCGCGCAGATCGGCAAGGCGTTCCGCAACGAGATCACGCCGGGCAACTTCATCTTCCGCACCCGCGAGTTCGAGCAGATGGAGATGCAGTTCTTCGTCAAGCCGGGCGAGGACGAGAAATGGTTCGAGTACTGGAAAGAGCAGCGCATCCAGTGGCATCTCGACAACGGCATCCGCAAGAACAAGCTGCGCTTCCACGCGCACGGCCCCGGCGAGCTCGCGCACTACGCGAAAGCCGCTTTCGACATCGAGTATGAGTTTCCGTTCGGCTGGCAGGAGCTCGAGGGCATCCACAACCGCTCCAACTTCGACCTCGGCCGCCACCAGGAGTTCTCGGGCAAGAAGCTCGAGTACTTCGACGAGCAGGCCAAGGAACGCTATCTGCCGTTCATCGTCGAAACGTCGGCCGGCTGCGACCGTACGCTGCTCGTCGCGCTCGTCGACGCCTTCCGCCAGGAAGAGGATCGCGTCTTCCTCGCGCTCCACCCCAAGCTTTCCGCTTACAAGGTCGCCATTTTCCCGCTCATGAAGAAAGAGCCGCTGATGGAAGCCGCCGAGAAGATCCACGCCGACGTGAAAAAACGCTGGCGTACGACCTTCGACGAGAGCGGCTCGATCGGAAAACGCTATTACCGCCAGGACGAGATCGGCACGCCCTTCTGCGTGACCATCGACTTCGATACGGTCGAGAAGGGCACGATCACCATCCGGCACCGCGACACGAAGCAGCAGGACAAGATCGAGACCTCCCGCCTGATCGAGTATCTGGACCGGGAAATCACGGGCTGGACGCTCAAAGTCTGATCGGTGTAGACTAAGCACCTATGAAAACCTTCGCTTTCCTGTTTTCGGGTCTACTGCTCCTGACCTCCGTTTTCGCTTTCGCCGGCGACGAGCCGCGGCGCGTGCCGCTGAACGTCGGTGACGAGGCGCCGAACTTCACGCTCAAGAACGTGGCCGGCAACGACGTCGAGCTTGCGAGCTTCAAGGGCAAGAACACCGTGGTTCTGTATTTCTATCCCAAGGACTTCACCCCGGGCTGCACCGCCGAGGCCGAGAGCTTTCGCGACGACCACGAGCGCTTCAAAAAAGCGGGCGCCGTCATCCTCGGCGTGAGCGTCGACGACCTGAACTCTCACAAGGCGTTCGCCTCGAAGTACAGCCTGCCGTTCGAGCTGCTCTCGGACGTCGGCGGAAACGTCTCGCGCCAGTACGGCGTGATGGGCTGGATCATGGCCAAGCGGGTGACCTACGTCATCGGGCGTGACGGAAAGATCAAGCTCGCCTATCCGGAAGACGACGGCGGCAAGCACTCGAAGGCCGTTTTCAAAGCCGTGACCGAGCTGGGACCGGGCAAGGCGCCGGTCGCGACGAAGGCCAAGGCGAAGCCGAAGTCCTGACCGGTTTCGAAGGTGCAGGGCTAAAAATAGCCGAAATCATGGACAGAGGCCGTTCGGTTTCCTATAGTTGGGGGCCATAACGAGGAGGCTCTGCCATGGCGAAGCGCTACACGTATTTTTTCGGGAACGGATCGGCCGAAGGCGACGGTAGCCAGCGCGAGCTGCTCGGCGGAAAAGGCGCCAACCTCCACGAGATGATGAAGCTCGGGCTCCCGGTGCCCGCGGGCTTCACGATCTCGACCGAGGTCTGCACGCACTTCTACGCCAACCAGAAGAGCTACCCGGCCGAGCTCAAGACGCAGGTGACCGATGCGCTCGCCAAGCTCGAGGGCGCGATGGGCCTCAAGTTCGGAGACCCCGAGCGGCCGCTGCTCGTCTCGGTCCGCTCCGGCGCGCGCGCCAGCATGCCCGGCATGATGGACACGATCCTCAACCTCGGCCTCAACGACCGGGTCGTCGACGGGATCGTCAAGCTTTCGGGCAACGAGCGCTTCGCCTACGACAGCTATCGCCGCTTCATCACGATGTACTCCGACGTCGTCCTGAACGTGCACGCGAGCACCTTCGAGGAGTCGCTCGAACGAAAAAAAGAAATGAAGGGCGTCCACGAGGACACCGCGCTCACCGGCGCCGACTGGAAATCGCTGGTGAAAGAGTTCAAGGGCATCGTGCTCGAGCAGACGGGAAAGCCGTTTCCAGAAGACCCGGTCGAGCAGCTCTGGGGCGCCGTCAGCGCCGTCTTCGACTCGTGGATGAGCCCGCGCGCGATCACCTATCGAAAGCTCAACGACATCCCCGAGAGCTGGGGCACGGCCGTCAACGTCCAGGCGATGGTCTTCGGCAACATGGGCGATGACTGCGCCACGGGCGTCGCCTTCACCCGCGATCCGTCCACCGGCGAGAAGAAGTTTTTCGGCGAGTTCCTCGTGAATGCGCAGGGCGAGGACGTCGTCGCCGGCATCCGCACGCCGCAGCCGATCAACGCGTCGTCCAAGAACGAGCAGAACAAGACGCTCCCCACTCTCGAAGAGGTGATGCCCAAGGCCTATGCCGAGCTCGTCACCGTCTACAACCGGCTCGAGCAGCACTACCGCGACATGCAGGACATCGAGTTCACCATCCAGCAGAACAAGCTCTACATGCTGCAGACGCGCTCGGGCAAGCGCACGGCTGCCGCCTCGGTACGCATCGCCGTCGAGATGGTCAACGAGAAGCTCATCGACAAGCGCGAAGCCGTGCTGCGCGTGAAGCCCGAGCAGCTCGATCAGCTCCTCCACCCGATGCTCGACCCGAAGGCCAAAAAGGAGCTGCTCGCCAAGGGCCTGCCCGCGAGCCCGGGCGCCGCGACCGGCCAGATCGTGTTCTCGCCCGACGTCGCCGAGAAGTGGGTGACCGAGATGGGCCGCAAAGTCATTCTCGTGCGCATCGAGACGAGCCCCGAGGACATCCACGGCATGAGCGTCGCCGAAGGCATTCTCACGGCGCGCGGCGGGATGACGTCGCACGCGGCCGTCGTCGCGCGCGGCATGGGCAAGTGCTGCGTTGCCGGCTGCAGCGCGCTCAAGATTTCGTACGAGCGCAAGGAAATGGCGCTCGGCAACAAAATTCTCAAAGAAGGCGACTTCATCACGCTCGAAGGCTCGAGCGGCGAGGTGATCAACGGCAAGGTCGAGACGATCGCGCCGGCCTTGAACCAGTACTTCGCCGAGGTGATGACCTGGGTCGACGAGTTCCGCAAGCTCCGCGTGCGCACCAATGCCGACACGCCCGTCGACGCGAAGGTGGCGCGCTCGTTCGGCGCCGAAGGCATCGGCCTGTGCCGTACCGAGCACATGTTCTTCGAGCAGGACCGCATCGACGCGGTTCGCGAGATGATCCTCGCCGACTCGAAAGACGGCCGCGAGAAGGCCCTGGCCAAGATCATGCCGATGCAGAAGAGCGACTTTCTCGGCATCTTCCGCGAGATGAAGGGCTTGCCGGTCACCATCCGCCTGCTCGATCCGCCGCTGCACGAGTTCATCCCGCACACGGACGAGGAGATCAGGCACCTCGCCACGAAGCTCGCGCTGCCGTTCGAGAAGCTCAAGCGCAAGGCCGAGAGCCTTCATGAGTTCAACCCCATGCTCGGCCACCGCGGCTGTCGCCTGGGCGTGAGCTACCCCGAGATCTACATCACCCAGGTGCGCGCGATCATGGAGGCGGCCTGCGAGCTCGCCAAGAACGAGGGCCAGAAGATCGTCCCCGAGATCATGATCCCGCTCGTCGGCGACTGGCGCGAGCTGAAGCTCGTGCGCGAGTACACCGAGAAGGAGTGCAAGGCGGTGGTCGCGCGTTACGGCGTGGCCGTCGAGTACAAGGTCGGCACGATGATCGAGCTGCCGCGCGCCGCGCTCACCGCCGACGAGATCGCCGAGCATGCCGACTTCTTCAGCTTCGGCACGAACGATCTCACGCAGACGACGTACGGCCTCTCGCGCGACGACAGCGGGATGTTCCTGCGCGATTACCTCGACGCCAAGATCTACGAGCGGGACCCGTTCGTCTCGCTCGACCAGGTCGGCGTCGGCAAGCTCATCAAGATGGCCATCGAGCTCGGCCGCGGCAAGCGCAAGGACTTGAAGGTCGGCATCTGCGGCGAGCACGGCGGCGATCCCTCGTCGGTGGAGTTCTGCCATCGCGCGGGGCTCGACTACGTGAGCTGTTCGCCGTACCGCGTGCCGATCGCTCGTCTTGCGGCGGCGCACGCGGCTTTGGCGAAATCATAGGCGCGAGAACCTGTCCCGGGACAGGTTCGCACGCCTCTCCAGCCTGTCCCGGGACAGGTAGAGTGCAACTTCATTAGTCGGACAATGAGGATTCACCGTCGCGCCGAAGCGCCCATGCGCTCTGCCGCAAGCGCGCCGAGCACCGACACGAACGCGGCATACATCACCAGAAAAACGCGCGGGTTGACGTGCGGGTGACCGATCGAATGGTTCTTCATGACCATGATCCATCCGTATGACGCCAGCCCGCCTACCAACACGGCAAGAAAAAGATTCCGGCGGTAAGCTTTCGCTCCCGGGTGCAGCCAGCCCGCCAGAGCCCCGAGCAGCAGCATCGCCAGCGAGCTGACGCCCCAGAAGCCGTAGACGTGATTGCTGTACTGCCCGAGCAGCTGCACGCGCGACGGCTCGTAGGCGAGCTTGGCCATGCGGTTGCCCATCGTGCCGGTCAGGTCGATCCAGGCGTCATGCGCGGTGAACTGCGCGGCGACCTGGGCGAAGTGCGTGCCGAAGCCCGCGGCCAGGCCTACGCCCGCGACGAAAGCGAGCACCGCGCCCCCGCGCCAGCCGCAGCAGTCGCCGGGCTTCTCGGCCGCGAGCAACCCGCCGACGAGCGGCGCCCCGAAGACGGCGAACGCGCCGGTGAGCAGCATGTAGTTGGAGACGAAGCCGATGGCGAACGCGGCGGCGGCGAGCGCCTCGAAGCGGTAGCGCCGCTCTCCCGCGATGAGCCCAAGCCCCAAACCCGTCAAGATATAGGCGCTCGAGTACGCATGGCCGTGCAGGCCGACGGCCCAGGGCCGCATCGCGGGCGCGAAAAGCACGAAGAGCGCGACGAACGGCGCGACCCAGCGGTTGCCGCGCCAGACGCGCCGCTCGGCGGCCCAAAGAAAAAACAGCATCGCCAGCACGACGTGGGCGAGCGGAATGAGGCGCGTCCATTGGAAAACGGCCCGTCCCGTCCCGAAGAGGCCGTAGGTGAGGGCGAGCACGTAGTCGGGGCCCGGAAAATAGTGCGCGTAGAACGGCGACTCGAGGATCGGCTTCGACGGCGAGTCGAGGTTGAACGCGATGTTGTAGTCGGGCAGCCCCGTGCCGCGCCAGAAGCCCTTCTGCACGAAGTTCACCGCGCCGATCGAGCTGTTGCCCTCGGAGGGCGCGTCGGCGGCCGAAAGCGGCTCGGCGCCCTCGGTGGCGATCACCACGAGCATCTTCACGACGAAGGCGACCAGGACGGCGCCAAGGGCCAGGCGAGCGGCATTCTTCTTCTTGAACGGGTTCACGCGAGCTCCGATGGGAGGGGAAGGTTGCTGATGACGGGCAGGCGCGCGCGGATCTCGTCGTCGGTGAACTCGCGCAGGTGGCTCGTCATGCACACGTTGCGGCCCGCGCACGGCGGAAACTCGGCCACGTGCACGCACGGCGAGCACGGGATCTTGCGGTAGTGCACTTCCTCTTTGAGCCCGTAAGGCTTGAGCAGCGCCTCGGGCGACGTCGGCCCCCAGTACGAGACGGTGTACAGGCCGAAGAGCCGCGCGTAGTGGAGCAGCGACGAGTCGATGCCCCAGAACTCGCCGGCCGCCGCCACCGCGGCGATCGACTCGCGCAGCTTGAGGCGCCCGCAGAGGTTCACGATCCGGATGCCCGGCCACTCGATGCGCAGAAGCGAGAGGATGCGCTCGGCGAGCGGGGCGTCTTCCTTGCCCCCGAGAAAGAGAAACTGCGCCTCGAGCAGCGTGCGATCGGCCTTCACGCGCCGGCGGAACACCTCGAGCCACTCCTCGGCGGTGAACATGCGCTCGCGGCTGAGCAGCGAGCAGCCGGTGCCGAGGGCGATCCGGCGCTGACCCGGCTCGCGCACGAGCGCCGGCGCGCGGTCGCGCACCTGCTCGAGCACGAGCGCGCGGCAATCCTCGTGCGAGGCGAGCTGCGCGCCCAGCAGCCCGGTCATCCGTTCGTAGAAAAGGTGCACGGGGGCGCTGCGATTGAAGAAGATCAGGTGCGTGTGGATCGGCCGGCGCCAGACGACGCTTTCGAGGTAGAAGCCCAGACGGTTGCGCGAGCAGGTGAGCACCGAGAAGACCGTCGTGAGCTTCGAGTAGACCTCGAGGTCGAGGAAGGTGTCGGAGCGAAACGCCCGCGCCAGCGCGCGCGCGCCCGACCAGGCCAGCGAGAACAGCGAGCCCTGCTCGATCGCGACGATCTCGTCGAAAACGCCCAGCGTCTCGGCGAAGGGCACGATGCCCCCGGTGGTGACGAGGCGGAGCCGCGCGTCCGGGTATTTCTTTCGCAGGCCGAGCAGCGCGGGCAGCGCGATGACGAGGCTGCCGCCGCCGAGCATCTTCAGCACGGTGATGTCGCGTCCCGGCTTGAGCTCGTGGTCGCGGCGCAGGACGAATCCGAGCGCGACGACGAAGGGCTTGAGCACGACGAGCATCGTGCCGCCGACCACTCGATCGATGATCTTCTGCGCTTCAAGTTTCATTAAAAATTTCCGTGAAAAAAGGCTAGTTTCCGCCGGCTGCGTTGTCAATTGGAACCGGTGCGGATACGCTGAAGAGCATGCTCCTCACGTGCTGGGTCCTAGCCCTCATCGCGGTCGTCGCGGTCAGCGCCGCCGTTTTCGGCTTCGCCGCGCTCGCGCGCGGGCTTTTTCCCGAAGCCCGCTCGCCTGAAGCGTTGGGGCTGGGCATCTTCACGTCCGTTCTGCTCGTGACCGGCATCGCGGGCGCGTACAACGTGCTGTTTCAGTCGGCGCTCGTCTTCGGTGGGCTCGCCTTTCTCGCGCTTTCGCCCGAGTACTGGCGCGGGCGGCTCAAGGACCTGCGCCGCCACCTGCCGCGCGGCCGCGACTGGCTCTGGCTGGGCTTTCCGGCCGTCTATTTCGTCACGCGCTTTTTCTCGTGCGGGCTTCCTCAGCAGCACAGCGACCCGCTTTACTACCATCTCTCCGCTCCGCAGCTCTGGGCCGAGCTCGGCCGCATTACGATCACGCCCGAGCACCCGAGCTTCGCGCAGGCCGCGCTCTGGGAGACGCTTTATGGCATCCCTCAGCTCTGGTTCGGCACGCGCGGCGCCTCGGCACACGTGATTACCCAGCTCTACGGCCAATGGATGCACATGTTCTGGGGGCAGGGGGGCACGCTGCTCCTCGCCGCGCTGCTGCTCGCGCGCCTGGCGCCGCCGCTCGAGCGGCTGCCGGGCCTCACGGTTTTCGTCGCCTGGCTCTGCACGACCCAGCCCGTGTTCGAGTGGCTCGGCTGTCTCGCCAAAAACGATTACGTCCTCTGCGTCTTCGTGCTCGGGGCGGTGCTCGAGGCGCTGGACGAGCGCTGGTGGCTTGCCGGTTTTTTCATCGGCCTGGCCTACTCGACGAAGGTGCTGGCGGCGTGGGCCGCGCTCGCGCTCGTCGTCTTCATCCCGCCGCGGCGCTGGCCCAGGTACGTCGCGGGCGCCGCGCTGTCGGCGGCTCCTTTCCTGCTGCGCAACCTGATCGCCACCCGCAACCCGCTCTTCCCGAACCTCGACGACGTGCTCGGCCCGCACTGGGTCTCGTCGTGGTGGATGAACCACAATGCGACTTTCGGCGGCGGGCCGCGCTTCGATCCGAGGATGTTTCGCTGGCTCTCCGAGCAGATGTTCATGAAGGCGCTGCCGAAGCTGCTGCTCGGCGCGGGCGCCGCGGCGTTCGCCGTCGAGGCGTGGCGCCGGCATTCGGGAAAGAGCCGCGAGACGAAGCTCGCGGGCCTCCACCGCCGGCGCTGGCTCGTGTTTCTCGGGATCCAGTTCGTTCTCGCCTTCACGATGCTGCGGCCGCTCGCCGACGGGCGCTACGGAAACTACGTCGCCATCCTCATGACGGTTTTCGCCTCGGCGTGCGTGCTCCGCGAGGCCGCCCGCGACAGGCGCGTCTGGCGCTACGGCGCCCCTGTGCTGCTCGCGCTCGGCGCGCTCGTCAACTCACCGGTCGACGTGCTCTGGAAGATCCCGCGCGACTACTGGTTCGAGCCCGCCGTGCATTACGTCGAGCAGTTTCACCCCTGCTACGACGTCCAGCGCTGGATCCAGATCAACGTGCCGCCCAAAGACCAGGTGCTCTTCTTCGCCGAGAAGGAGCAGTTCTACCTCGATCGCGACTGGGAGACGGTCTCCGAGATGAAGAAATGGGATGAGCTGCTCACGCCGATCAAGACGGCCGACGAGCTCTTCGAGGTGCTGCGCGGCCGGGGCTATCGCTACGCCCACTTCTCGCCGCAGGCGGGCGGCTACCCGGGCGTGATCCGCCCATACTGGAATACGCTGGTCGCGCGCGAGCGCGAAGCGGTCTACCGTTCGCCGACGTCCCTGGTGTTCAAGATCTACTGAGCCGGAGAGCGGTTGGCTTCCTTGGGAGGCGTCGCCACGACCACCGGCTTGGCGTCGACGACCGGCGCCGGGACGACCTTGTCTCCCTTGGCGTCGCCGGTGACCTTCGCGTCCGCGACCTTGGGTTCCACGCACGGTTTCTGAAGCGAAGCGATGAAATCGTCGAGCGAAAGCTCACTCAGCGTGTCGCTGTCGAGGCCATTGGGGTTCAGCACCGTCGTCGAAACGACCACCCGGTCGGCGCCGGTGTTCATGTCGTGCTCTTCGCGGACGACGACGCTCGAGAACTGGTTGTAGCGTCCCTTGCCGAAAAGCTCGGTGTCGTTGAGGCGGTGACCGGTGGCGACCGACGGGCTCTGGAAGACGATCGTTTCGCGGTAGTCTTTGTCGCCGCGGACGAAGCGCGCGTAGTTGGCGCCCGCGGGCGTGGCGGACGAGAACGTCTTCCCGCCGACATTCAGCTTGAGACGGCTCATCGTCTGCAGGCCGACCTGATAAAAGGCGCCGTGGTCGAGCGCCGGGTTGAACTGGTTGTAGTAGGGGTCGCCCGCCGAGAGCTGCTCAGCCGCCGCCGATAGGCGCTGTTTCTCGAAGTCGCTGAGCGCGCCCAGCAGCACCTGGTTGGCCTCGTGGAGGCGCGCCACTCCGAGCTCGGCGGCGATCTGGTCCGCCGTGAGCTTCTGCGCGATCTTGCAGGTGTCGCCGTCGGCGGCCAAGGCGGACGTGGACATGATCAAAGCCAATCCCAGGACGAATTTCTCTACTCTCATGCCCTATATAATGAGCAAGCCGCGTGCCTCACGGGGGTTCGTGAATTCAACGGGTTGGAGCGGCCGCGCGCGGCGCATTTGTCGAAGGATTGAGCGGGCGAAAAGGCCGA
>JACQAX010000125.1 GCA_016194795.1 Deltaproteobacteria bacterium
GACCGGCCCCAGCTCGACGCGACCTTCGTCCCGGGCGCCGGCCCGAGCTTCGGGCGCTGGCCGCCCCTGACGGTCGAGGTGAAGGGCACGCGCGACGCCTGGGTCGGCACGAACGTCCTGGCGTTTCCCTGGACGCGCTTCTACGTCGACGGAAGCCCGGTCCCGAGCCAGCGCCTGGGCATCTACCCGCGCGAGTTTCCCCGCCTCGCGACGGCCTCGCTCAACAAGACGCATCCGGCGGTCGCCATGCTCGTCGCTCCCGGCCAGCACACGCTCGACGCCCGCGTCGAGCCCGAGCCCGCCTTGCTCTGGCTGCGACGGCTGGGTTTCGCGGCGCTCGCGGCCTGGATCGCCGCCGTCGCCTACTTCGCCGCCGCTCCCGCCAGGTGCTTTTCAAAGAAGCGGAGCGCGTGACCGAGCTCGAAGACCTTGTTCTCGCGCTTGGAGGCGCCATGCCCCTCGTCGCCGAAAATGATCAGCTCGGCGGCCAGCTCGCGCTTTCTCATCGCCTCGAAGATCTGGATCGCCTCGCCCGCGGGCACGCGAGGGTCGTTGGCGCCCTGGATGATGAGCAGCGGGTCTTTCACCTTGTCGAGATAGGAAAGCGGCGAGAGCTTGTCGAGCGCCTCGGCGTCCTTCTCGGGATCGCCGTACTCGGCGGCTCTGAGCTTGCGCCGATACGGCGCCGTGTTCTTGAGAAACGTCTTGAGGCTGCCCATCCCGACGAGCGCGACGCCGGCGTCGTAGGCGCCCGCGAACCGCGTCATCGCGTACAGCGTCGAGTAGCCGCCGTAGCTCCAGCCCATGACGCCGATCCTGGGCGCCACGCCGTTCACGGCCCAGGCCGTCTTGACGTAGGTGGCGCAGTCCTCGATGTCGGTCACGACGTCGAGACGCTTGGGCCCGTTGTCGGAGTCGAGCCAGGCGCGGCCGTAGCCGTCGCTGCCGCGCACGTTCGGCTCGACGACGACGAAGCCCTGGTCATTGAAGAGCTGCCAGGTCGCGCTGAAGCCCGGTAAGGTCTGCGACTCGGGCCCGCCGTGAAAATGCACGACGACCGGACAAAGCTTGCCCGCGGACATCTTGCCCTTCTCGTCGGGCGCCGAGCAGCCCTTCGGGCGGCGCACGAACATCGGGATCTTCGTCCGGTCGCGCGCCGGGTAGTACTCGAGCTTCGGGCCGACGAAAGCCGACAGCTCGGCCTCGGGGACCGACGGCACGACCCACTGGGTGAGGCGGCGCGTGCTCCAGTCGAGCACGTAGCTCGTCCGCGGCGCCGTGCCCGTCTCGACGCTGAAGTTGGCGAAGCGCCCGTTGCGCGAGACGGCTCCGAGAAGGACGAGGTCGGCGCGCGGAAACGCGGTCAGGCGCTGCGGCCGGAAGCTCCGGGCATCGAGCACCTCGATCTTATGATAGCCGCGATCGTTCACCTCGTAGTAGATGCGGCTTCGGGCCCGATCGATGGCGAAGCCGGCGACGTCCTTGGGCATCTCGGGCGAGAGCCCCATGAACTGCCCGCCCTTCCAGCGATAGAGCCGCCGAAAGTCGCTGAACTTGTTCGTCAGCACGAGCAGCCCGCCCGGCTGCGCCGCGAACTGCGCGCTGTACTCCTGGGTCTCGCCCTGGCCGAAGAGCGGCGTCAGCGCCTTCGCGCGCACGTCGTAGAGATAGTACTCGCGCGCGAGGTTGCCGGTCGCTTTCTCGAGGAGCAGCTCGCTGGCGTTGCGATAGTCGGCCACGCTCCAGACGCCGTCCTGCGCGAAAACCCGCTCCGTCGACTTGTCGCGCAGGCTGTAGCGGTAGAGGTAGAACGAGTCGGGCTTCACGTCGTTGGCGACGTAGTAGAGCCACTGGCCGTCGTCCGTGACGAACTGGAACTCGGCGCGCACCTTGAGCTTGTGAACGACCTCGACGAGCCGCCCCCCCTCGGCGCTTTGAAGATAGATGCCCGGGTTCTCTTCGCCGTGGTGGTCGCGCGAGACGACGATCGACTTGCCGTCGGGCACCACTCCCACGATCGCCGTGCGGTCCTCGCCACCGGTCATCTGCACCGGGAACCGGTTCGGCCCGTCGAGGCGCCAGACCTGCCACGTCCCCGTGACCGACCAGCTGAAGAAAAGCTTCTTGCCGTCGGGCGAGAGCATCCCGCCGCCCGGCGAGCGCAGGTCGAGCGCCGACTGCACCGCCGCGCTCAGTCGCGAGTCGAGCGCGGGAGGCGCGAACTTTTTGAGCTGCTCGGGGCTGAGCGTCTCGATTCCGTGGCCTTCGTAAGCGAGGGCGCGAGCCTGGGTGCCGAGCATGAGCGCGAGAACGAGGAGGAGCGTTTGCATATCGACAGATAGTAGCGCGACTTCCTTCGGGGTCAACGACGGCGAGTTGCAGGATATTCCTATGGCGCGCCGTAGGAATATCCTGCGAATGCGCGATTAAGGCGTAGCGAAAAGCCGACAATTCATGGCCTGGCACCTGGCAGCAATTTTGCAAACTCCCAATTCCATGAACATCATGAAGTTCTTTTCGAAAGACATGGCCATCGACCTCGGCACCGCGAACACGCTCGTCTATACGCAAGATCGCGGCATCATTATCAACGAGCCGAGTGTAGTGGCGGTGCATCGCGACGCGCGAGGAACCACGACCGTGCTCGACGTCGGGCGCGAGGCCAAGGAGATGCTCGGACGAACTCCCGGCAACATCGACGCGATCCGTCCGATGCGCGACGGCGTGATCGCCGACTTCGAAATCACCCAGACCATGCTCCGCCACTTCATCCACAAGGCCGATCGCGGCAGATTCCTCAAGCCTCGCATCGTCGTGAGCATCCCCTTCGGGGTGACCGAGGTGGAAAAACGCGCGGTGAAAGACTCGACGCAGTCGGCGGGCGCCCGCGAGGTCTTCCTGATCGAGGAGCCGATGGCCGCGGCGATCGGCGCGGGCCTTCCGATCACCGAGCCCTCGGGCAACATGATCGTCGACATCGGCGGCGGCACGACCGAGGTGGCCGTCATCTCGCTGGGCGGCATCGTGTATTCGAAATCCGTGCGCGTGGCCGGCGATCGCTTCAACGAGGCGATCATGACCTACGTCAAGCGCCGCTACTCGATGCTCATCGGCGAGCGCACCGCCGAGCAGATCAAGATCGGCATCGGCTGCGCGTACCCGTTTCCCGAGGAGAAGATCCACCTCGTCAAAGGCCGCGATCTCGTGTCGGGCACCCCCAAGACCATCGAGCTCAACTCCGAGGAGGTGCGCGAGGCCCTTTCCGAGCCGATCGCCATCATCATCGAGGCGATCAAGACGGCGCTCGAGCGCACTCCGCCCGAGCTTGCCGCCGACATCGTCGACAACGGCATCATCCTGGCCGGCGGCGGCGCGCTGCTCGCCAACCTTGACGTGCTGGTGCGCGAAAAGACGGGGCTGCCCGTGGCGCTCGCCGAGGATCCGCTCACGTGCGTGGTCCGGGGCGCGGGCATGGTGCTCCAGGACATGGCTCTGCTCAAGCAAGTCACCGTGATGTAGAAGCGCGGCTGGTGTTTGACTCCGGCCACGCGCCCGACCTACACTGATAGCATGGCCTCATTGTTCGGGCATGCCGCCGTCGCGGCGACCGTGGCGAAACTCGCGCCGTTGCGCCTGAAGCCTTCGCGCTTCTGGGGCTTGATGTGCCTTGCGGCGGTTCTTCCCGATTTCGACGCGGTGGGCTTCCTGTTCGGGATTCCCTATTCAAGCCAGTGGGGCCATCGCGGCTTCACCCATTCGTTCGTCTTCGCGGCCGTCGTCGCCCTCGCGTTCGCGCGCTTCGCGGTGCGCGGGCCCACGTTCGCCAGCGCGCGCGGCGCCGCCGTCGCGTTCTGGCTCTTCGTCTCGTGCGCGCTCCATCCCGTGCTCGACGCGCTCACCAACGGCGGCCTGGGGGTGGCGTTTCTCTGGCCGTTCAACAGTGAGCGCTTCTTTCTGCCGTACCGGCCGATCGAGGTGTCACCGATCGGCGTCACGCAGTTCTTCTCGCTGCGCGGGCTCGAGGTGATCCAGAGCGAGCTCATCTATGTCTTCGTTCCGTGCGCGCTCGCCTTGGCCGCGGGCTGGGGGATGCGGTGGCTGCGCGGAACCCGTCGCTGAAAGCGTTTCTGCTCGCGCTCGTCGTTCTTGGCGCCGGCTGCGGGCAAAAAAGCGAGCCCTACGACCCGCTCAAGTTCATGGTCTGGGGCGGCCAGTCCGACTACAACAACCCGCTGAGCATCCTCTTCCACGACCTGCCGGGCGGACGGCCGATCGACTCGTTCGACCGCCTCGTCGCCCTGAAGCTGCTCGACCACCGGCTCACGCTTCCCGACGAACGCCTCCCCTGGCCGTCGGAGTTTTTTCCCACCTGGTTCGGCGGCGTGTCCGGCCGCTGGCAGGACCCCAAGGTCCTGCTCCTCCTGCGCTCGCTCACCGGCTTCGACCCGCCGTCGCCCGCCGACGCGCACGCGCTCGTCGACGCCGTCGACCGCGGCGACCAGGCCGCGGCGGCGCGCCTCTATCGGCTCGCGCCCACCGAAAAATACGACCTCGCCGTCGGCGACTACGACTTCCACGTCTCGCGCGCCGAATCGCTCATCCGCGGGCACAACCGTCCCGAGATGCTTCTCGCGACGCCCTTCTGGATGGGCTACTGCAACGGAGCAGCGCTGGCCGCGCTGCGGTTTCGCGAGCCGGTGCGCGAGGTCGACGTCGTCAGCTCCGACGGCCACGCCATCCGATTCCACCCCAACGACGTGAAGGCGCTGCTCGCGCTCTCGCACACGCAGGCCGAGTTCGCGCACTGGCAGATCGGGCGGCGCTGCGACCGCTACACGACGTCGACGCCCGAGTGCAACGACGTCAACCCGGCGACTCTCGTGATCGCCCTCACCAACCGGATCGGCCTGCGCAAGTCGGGCTTCGTCATCGACACGAACCCGCTGGCGCCGGTCATCAACATGGCGGTGCGCTCGACGTTCGTCTCGGTGCTGCGCCCGCCGTATCGCGTCCTGGCGCCCGATCCCATCAAGTACGTGGTCGACGTGGCCATCGGCATCGAGGGCGCGAGCACGCTTATCTCGAGCTCGGCGGCCGACCGCCCCGACCCCTCGCGGGGCGAAGGGTATTTCAGGCCCGTC
>JACQAX010000144.1 GCA_016194795.1 Deltaproteobacteria bacterium
GCAGCCGGCCCAGGAGGCGCAGGTCCTGAGCGCGGTGAAGAAGATCCCGGGCATCGCCTCCGCGCAGCTCGTCAGCCGCGAGGCGTTTCTCGACAACTTCGCGAAATATTTTCCGCAGCTCTCCGGTGAGCTCGCGACGCTCGAGTCGGACACGATTCCGCGCTACGTGAAGGTGAAGGTGCGCGAGGACGAGGAGGCGGCCGTGCAGGACCGCCTGCTCGGGGTGAGGGGCGTCGAAACCGTCGAGCTCAACAAGAACCGCTACACCGGCCTCATCGGCGCGCTCTCCACGCTGCGCAAGCTCGCGCTCGCGCTGATGGCGGGGATGAGCGCCGCGCTCATCTGCATCCTACTGAACCACTTCAAGCTCGCCGGCGCCTTCCAGGCGCAGGTGCGTGGCACGCTCGGCGTGCTCGGCGCGCGCCGCACGCAGGTGATGCTGCCTTTCGCGCTCGAGGGCCTCATCGAGGGCGCCGTCGGCGGCGTGCTCGCGGCGGGGCTCCTGCTCGCCTACGGCCACGTTTTCGAGGGACAGATGAACGAGCTGTTCTCGTCGATCGGCTATCACCCCTACCACTTCCACCTCGCGGGGCTCGCGGTCGCGCTCGCCGCCGTGGGCATGCTTTCGGGAATGGTCGGAAGCCTCTGGGCGGCGGCCCGGGTGGCGACGACGTGAGGATGAGGGTTTTGCCCGTCGCACTGGCGGCGCTCGTGCTACCGCTGGCGGCCGCGGCCGCGCAGCCGCGCGCGTCCCGCTCGCCGGCCCCGCAGCCGGCGGCGACGCTCGAGACCGTGCGCGCCGAGATCAACACGCTCGAGAAAGACCTGATCGAGAGCCGCGAGTCGCAGATGTCGGCGGCCAACCAGCTCAAGAAGATCCGGCGGCTGCTCGTGCTGCAGCAGAAAGAGATCACGCTTTCCAAGCAGCGGATGACCGAGCTCGCGCGCGGCCTGAGCGACCTCTCGGTGCAGAAGCAGGCGCTGCTCGACAACATCCAGAAGAACAAGGTTTCGCTCAGGGTGCGTCTGCGCGAGCTGCACCGCCTGACCGACGAGCCGGCGTTCGACGCCGCCTGGCTGCGCGACCTCGAGGCCCACAACCAGAAGGTGTATTTTCTCTCGAAGACGCTGCGCAAGCAGCTCGCCGACGTCGACCGCCTCCGCTCGGACGTGCTGCAGGCGCAAGGGCTCGAGCTGCGCATCTTGGAAGAGAAAAACAAGCTCGACTACTACGCGCAGGAGCTGAGCGGGCAGATGGCCATCCTCAGCGCCAACGAGGACGTGCAGAAGGAGATCATCCGCACGAACCGCACGAGCCGGCTCGAGGCTCTTTCGCGCATGAGGTCGCTGAAGGAAAGCGAGCGCGAGATCGAGCACATGATCTCGAGCTTCAAGGCGGCGCGGCCGGCGGCGCCCGAGCCGAGCGCGCCCGTGCCGGTGACCCGTAACTCGGCCATACAAAAGCCGTCCGATTCGTTCGCCGGCTTTTTGAAGGGCAAGCTGCCGTTGCCCGTCGAAGGCAACGTGCTCAGCGCCTTCGGCAAGTCGTACAACGCCAAGACCAATCTGCTCACCTTCCAGAAAGGCATCACCCTCGGCTCGGCCGCGGCGAGCGACGTTCGGGCCGTGTCGGCCGGCAAGGTCGTTTTTGCCGGCCCGCTGCGAAATTACGGCCTCATCGCCATCGTCGAACACCCCGGACAGTATTACACTCTATATGGTCAAATGGGCAGCGTGGCCGTGGCAGAGGGAAACGTGATCAAGCAAGGCGACACGCTCGGTAAAGAGTGAAGCGAGTCGTTGCCGGAATCCTGCTTTTCGTCGCGTTGAACGTCGGGGCCGCCGAGAACAAAGAGCCCAAAAAGGCGGATGCTCCGCCGCCGGCGAAAAAAGACGGCGTGAAGGACGATCGCTACGAGAATCTCGCGCTCTTCCAGAAGGTGCTCTACTTCGTCGAGCAGAACTACGTCGAAGAGGTGAAGAACAAGGACCTCATCTACGGCGCCATCAAGGGCATGATGGACACGCTCGACCCGCACTCGAACTTCCTGCCGCCCGAGATCTTCAAGGACATGAAGACCGACACGTCCGGCAAGTTCGGCGGCATCGGCATCGAGATCGGCCTGAAAGACTCGATCCTCACCGTCGTGAGCCCGATCGACGACACGCCCGCGTACAAGGCGGGCCTGAAGGCCGGCGACAAGATCTTGAAGATCAACGGCGACTCGACCAAGGGCATGAGCCTCTCGGAGGCCGTGGCCAAGATGCGCGGCAAGCGCGGCAGCGACGTGCTCGTGCAGATCTGGCGCGAGGGCCTCGAGAAGCCGAAAGACTATCGGATCACGCGCGCCGAGATCAAGATCCAGACGACGAAGTCCGAGGTGCTCGAGCAGGGCTACCTCTACATGCGCATGAGCAACTTCAACGAGCGCTCGACCGACGACATGCGAAAGGTCATGAGCGACTACGAGAAAAGCCATGGCGCCATCAAGGGCCTCGTCTTCGACCTGCGCAACAACCCGGGCGGGCTGCTCGACCAGGCCGTCTCGGTTTCGAGCCTGTTCATCGACGAAGGCGTGGTCGTCTCGACCAAGGGCCGCAACCGCGACAGCGACGTGCAGACGGCGAAGAAAGGGATGGCTCGCAAGGACTTCCCGGTCGCCGTGCTCGTCAACGGCGCGAGCGCGTCGGCCAGCGAGATCGTCGCCGGAGCGCTGCAAGACCACAAGCGTGCCGTCATCATGGGCCAGCCGACGTTCGGCAAGGGCTCGGTGCAGACGGTCATCGAGCTGCAGCCTGAGATCGGGCTCAAGCTCACGATCGCGCGCTACTACACGCCGAGCGGCCGCTCGATCCAGCTCAAGGGCATCCAGCCCGACATCTTCCTCGACGACCTCGACCAGAAGACGCTCGACGAGGCGATGAAGAAGGGCTCGTTCATCCGCGAAAAAGACCTGCGCCACCACATGGCCAACGAGATGTCCGATGACAAGGAGTTCCATCCCGAGGAGTACATGGCCACCAAGGACGCGGACAAGGCTGACGACGCCAAGAAGAAGGACAAGGCCAAGGACGAGCTCAAGCCCTTCGTCGCCAAAGAAGACTACCAGGTGCGCCAGGCGTTGAACTACATCAAGAGCTTCCAGATCTTCAAGGCGGCGGGCGCGTTCGAGCAGGCCACCACGGCCAACGCGAAAGCGACGGCTGGCAAAACCGTCCAATAGTCGCGCGCGGCCGTTGCGCCGCGCGCATGTTCGTATATGCTGGGGCCCATGCAGTTCAACCTCGACCTCGACGCCCCGAAGACCTCCAAGCCCTGCCTCACCGTTTCGCAGATCACGGCGAAGGTGAAAGGCCTGCTCGAGGGCGAGATCGGCGAGGTGTGGGTGCGCGGCGAGATCTCGGGCTTCAAGCCCTCGGCGGCGGGCCACGTCTACTTCAGCTTGAAAGACAATGGCGCGGTGCTTTCGTGCGCCATGTTCAGGGCCGCGGGAAAATTGAAATTCGAGCTCGAGGATGGCCTCGAGGTGATGGCGCGCGGGCGCATCTCGGTGTACGCCCCGCGCGGCAACTACCAGCTCATCGTCGAGCACGTCGAGCCGGTGGGTGCGGGCGCGCTCGCCGCCGCGTTCGAGCAGCTCAAAGCAAAGCTTTTGAAAGAAGGCCTCTTCGACGACTCCCGCAAGAAACCCATTCCCGCGCACCCGAACCGCGTCGCGATCGTGACGTCGCCGACCGGCGCGGCCCTGCAGGACATGCTCAACGTGCTGGGGCGCCGCAACGCCGGCATCTCGGTGCTCGTCGTGCCGACGCTCGTCCA
>JACQAX010000145.1 GCA_016194795.1 Deltaproteobacteria bacterium
CCCAGTTGTAGGCGGGCGCGAACGTTTCCTTGGGAGGCACGATCGCCGGGGCGCCGACGGGCGCGGCGCGCGCGACGATGAAGTCTTCGGAGCCGTCGGGAGGCGTCGAGCGAAAACGCCAGGCCACGGCGGCCGCGCGGGCCGCGGGATAGGTTTTGAGATCACGGCAGCGGCCCGTGTAGACGGCGGGCAGCGCGTGCGGCGCCGAGGCCGCCCCCCGCATCGGATCGGCATCGGCCGGCGGCGGCGCGCCGACGGCCGACTTCACGTCCTTGCGCGAGCAGAAGCACGGATAGACGCGGCCCTCGCGCACCGCGCGCTCGAAGACGAGCCAGTGGCGTCCGCGAAACTGGCTCTGGACGAGCACGCCGTCGGCGACGAGGCCGAGCTGGGCCAGCTCGCTCGTCTGGCGCTCGAGCGCCCCGGGCACGACCCTCGGCGCATCGATGTCCTCGAAGCGCACGATCCACGGCTCGCCGAGGCTTCGCGCGAGCGACTCCGAGATCCAGGCGGTGCGAAAGTTTCCGACATGAAAGGCGCCCGTGGGCGAAGGGGCGAAGCGCACGCCCCGGCTGGCCTGCATACGGTCTGATGATAACACAGTGGCAGAAGGGCGGCATCCGAGGTAAAAACCTGAACATGGACCTCGGCTCCCCCGTCACCCACCTGCTCGTCGACCTCGACGGCACCCTCCTCGGAAACCGCAGCCTTGCCCTGGGCGTCGACTTCGCGCGCCAGGCGGTCAAGCGGATGACGACCTACACGAGCTGGCGGCGCGGCGTGAAGATCCTGCTCGAGATGAACCGCGAGTTCGGACGCGTCTCGCCCGACATCACCAACGACATCCGCGTCGTCGAGATCTTCGCCAAGCGCCTCAAGATGCCGGCCGACGAGGCCAGGAAGGTCCTTCGCGAGTCGCTCTTCGTCATCTTTCCCGGGCTCGAGAAGCACTTCTATCCGATGCCCGGCGCGAAAGACTTCCTCGACTGGGCCAAAGAACGCTACACGCTGATCCTCGCGACGAATCCCGTCTGGCCGCCCGAGATCATCGAGCTGCGCGTGAAGTGGGCCGGCGTCGACCCGAAGATCTTCGCCGACATCACCCACGTCCGCGCGATGCGCTCGTGCAAGCCGACCCGCGAGTACTACCAGCAGATCCTTTCGGCGCACACGCTCGAGGCCGAGAGCTGCCTGCTCATCGGCAACGACGTCAAGATGGACCTGCCCGCCACGCGCGTGGGTATCCGAACCTTCATCGTCGGAAAATACAAGAAGTCCACGGCCTTGCGGCTCAAGGGCGCCAAGGCCGACGCCTGGCGCGGCGCCTTCCCTCATTTGAAAACCGCTCTCGCCGATCAGCGCTGACTGGTGTACACCCCGGGGCCAAGGGGTACCTTACGATGAAGATCTTTTTCGGCCTGCTTTCGGCTCTCGTCCTCACGACGTTCTCGCTTCCGGCGCACGCGATTCCCGAAGCGGGCTTCCAGGCGACCTTCGAGAGCGCGGTCGTCCCGTTCTTCGCCACCGGCGAAGCCGGCGAGCTGGCCGGCGTGAAGGGCGCCAAGCTGCGCTACCTGAGCTTCGTCACCCCGAACGAGCGCGGCGCGATCGTCGTCGTCAACGGCCGCGCCGAGACCTTCGTGAAATACGCCGAGCTGGCCTATGACCTGCACGCTCAGGGCTATTCGGTCTACCTCTACGACCACCGCGGCCAGGGCCTGTCGGATCGGCTGCTGGCGAACCCGCGCATCGGCCACGTCGAGCGCTTCGACGACTACGTGACCGACCTCGAAACCTTCATCCACGACGTGGTCGACGCGCGCCCGCATGCGCGCCGCTTTCTCGTCGCCCACTCGATGGGCGGGGCGATCGGCGCGCTGTATCTCGCCAAGCACCCCGAGACCTTCGCCGCGGCCTCGCTCGTGACCCCGATGCTCGAGGTGAACACGGCGCCGTTTCCGTCGTGGATCGCCCGCGCGCTCGCCAACGTGAACGTGGCCTTCGGCCTCGGACGCAGATACGCCCCCTCGCAGGGCGACCACGACCCCACGAACACCTGGGATAAGCAGCAGCTCACCCACTCGCGCGCGCGCTTCGACAAGAAGCAGGAGATCGGCAAGGCTTATCCGCAAACCGGTCTCGGCGGCGTGAGCAACCGCTGGGTGCAGCAGTCGCTGCGAGCGACGTCGCGCCTCCGCAAGCTCGCGGCGACGATCCAGACGCCCATCGTGCTTTTCCAGGCCGATCGCGACGCGCTCGTCAAGGCGTCGGGGCAGAACTCGTTCTGCAAGAAGGCCGCGCATTGCACGCTGGTGCGCTTCAGCGAGACGTTCCACAACGTGATCCAGGAACGCGACGCGGTTCGCGACGTCTTCCTGGCCGACACGCTCGCGCTTTTCGGCGCGGCGGCACGCTAGGCCCTGCCCAAAAATTTTCAGCACCGCGCCCAAGCGCCCGGAGTCTTTCGCGCGAAAACCTGCAGAAAACTGCTGGATTTGCGGTTCACGGCCCGGCCCCGGTTTTTGCTACAATCGGTCTATTGGGCTTTAGGGGAACTTTTTAAAAAGGGGCTGGACGCGTGCAATATGGCTGCCCGAGGTTGATCCTCGGACATGTCCTCGTTTGTCTATTTTCGTGGGTCCTGCTCGCGGGCTGTGGAGAAACCGGTGGCGGGGGCTCCAGCGGAAACGTCGCCGACGTGCACATCCTCGGCGGCCACACCTCGTTTGACCCGAACCTGAGCCAGATCCCGAGCGCGAGCCCCAGCCCGGCTCCCAGCGCGGCACCCGCCCCGGGCCCCAGCTCACCCGCCGATACCCTCCCCACTCCGGGCACCCCGCCGCCGGGAACGACGGCCTCCCCGTCGATGGTCGGGTTGTCGGTCGCCGGGCTTCCGGGCAACCTGCACGTCAACGAGCAGGCCACGCTCTCGGCCTTCGGCGGCATTCCGCCGTATGCCTACGCGATGTATGCCGGCGAGGGCTACGTCGACCCGGTCGGCGGCCAGTTCCTGGCCGGTCCCGACGCCGGCACCTCGCTCGTCGAGATCCGCGACTCCGCCGGCGCGATCCTGCGCGCCGAGATCCGCGTCTATCGCGCCAACACGTCAGCCAGCCCGATCGTCGCAACCTTTCACGGCGCCGACTTCGCGTGCGAGCTCTTCGATACCGGTGTCATCAAATGCTGGGGCGGCAACTCGTTCGGACAGCTGGGCGATGGAACCTACCACGCGCGCGGCACTCCGGTTCCCGTGCGACGCCCGCTCGGGCAGGGCTTCGTCACCCGGGGGCGCGGGTTGAGCATCAACGGGACCAAGGTTTGCACGGTCACGCTGAGCGACGAGTTTCTTTGTTGGGGCGAGGGGCGCATCGTGGCGACCCCCGAGTGAGGATTACGGGTAACGGGTAATGGGTGCCAGTTACCAGTCGCCAAACGGAACCGCGGCACCCTTGCTCTTGATGGCTCCCTTGTCTCCCTTGGGGCGCACCTGATCGGAGGGCTCTCCGGCGTCGCTCTTGTCGCCAGCCGGCAGTCGCGTCGGCTCATCGACCACGCAGGCGGCGTACTTCTTCGGCTGCGAGACGAGCGAGCGGCCCTTTTTGGCGGGCATCTCGTACATCGACACGATCACGCTCTCGTAATCGGGGTCGCTCGAGTCGCGATAGACGTAATACCCTTCGGTGAAGTGCCCCGGCGCGAGCACGCGGCGGCAGAGGTGCTCGTTGCGTTTCTCGATGAAGTAGTTCACGAGCATGACCTTTTTCTTGTCCGTCTGCTCGAGCTGGAACGAGAGGTCGATCGGAAGGTCCTTGGAGTAGATGTGGAAGTCCATGTAGCTCGGGTCGCCCGGCTTGTCGTTCCACTCGATCACGTCGATGCGTGGGTAAAATTTGCCGTTGTACGTACGGCCGTCGAAGATCTCGAAGTCGCCGGCGCGCAGCGTGCTTGGATTCAGCAGACAAATCACGGCAAACAAACTGCTCCAAAACCGATTGCTCATGGTGAGGATCTCCTGACCATGATCTCGGCAAGATCCGCCCAAATCTTGAGCAATTTTGTCTAACTTTACCTGTCCCGGGACAGGCTCAACCCACTAAGCCGCTGAATTACCAGGCGATGGGCTCGCGCTCGCGGAAAAAACCGCCCGTGGGGCCGTCGTCAGGCAGCGTCGCCAGCCACACGATCGTGTCGGCGCCGTCCTCGACGGAAAGCTCGGCGTTGGGACCGCCCATGTCGGTTTTCACCCAGCCGGGGCAGACCGAGTTGACGAGCACGCCGTCGCCCGAGGACTCTTCCGAAAAAATACGCGTCAGCGCGTTGAGCGCCGTTTTCGAGACGCGATACGCCGGATAGCCGCCGTTCATCTCGGAAAGCTGCCCCATCCCGCTCGAAAGATTCACCACGCGGCCGTATTCGTTTTTCTTCATGATCGGAATCAGCTTCTGGCAGAGCAGAAACGGGCCGTAAACGTTCGTCTCCATCGCGCGCTGGAGAGTTTCGACCTTGGCGGCGAAGGCGCTTTCGTTGGCGGTGTCGTCCGGAAAGATGCCGGCGTTGTTGACCAGAATGTCGAGGCGGCCGAACTCCCCGTCGACGTAATGGGCCAGCTTGTCGATCGAGCGCGCGTCGGTCACGTCGAGCGGGAAGAACTCGACGCGGCGGTCGTGCCCGGCAAGTTTGTCCGCGGCCTGTTTTCCTTTGGCCGCGTCGCGCGCCGTGATGATCACATGGATCCCCCGGGCGGCAAGCTGACGCGCGGTTTCGAACCCCAGGCCCCGGTTGGCTCCGGTAACGACGGCGATACGATTTTCAGTTTTCATGACCGAGATTCTACCCCCCAATCCCATAAAGAAAACAGCGAACTCACCGATAAGAAGTCGATGACCTTCAGTGAAATCGTGCACCACCCCCATGCCCTCGCGACGCTCAAATGCGTGCTCGTCAACGCGGTCCCGGTGCTCTTTTACGCGATCTGGGGCTCGACCTTCCTCGAGGAGCTCGCGGCAGAGGAGGCGGACTCCCCCGGCGGCAAGCTCTCCGACGAGGACCGCGCCACCTGGCTGCGTCAGATCCGGGTCGTCTACTCGTTCACCGTCCTCGGCCAGATTCTCGCCTACGCCGTCTGCTACGAGCTCGCGCCCATGCCCTACCATCTGGGCTGGCTCGTCTTTCTCGTCGCGCTCGTCATTCAGGGCCAGCTGCGCTTCGGTCTCGAAAAACGCCTGCGCCGCCTCGAGGCGACGCAAAGCCAGGGCCTCGGGCGCACCGCGCGCACGTTTCTCGCGTTCATCGGGATGCTCGGCGTCTACTCGCTGATCGTGCATGCCGTGTCGCTGCTCTTTCTCGCCGGCGCGCGCGCGTTCCACCTGAGCGACGCCGCCACCACCGGCTGTCAGGTCGTGGGAAGCTTCGCCGGCGTCTTTCTCGCCATCGGCGTCGCCTTCGTCGCCGCTCCCATCTATCTTCGCCGGCTGCTGCCCGCCAAGCGCCTCGAAGACTCGAAGCTCATCAACCAGCTCGACCGCTGCTTTCTCGACGCCGGCATCGTCCCGCCCGAGTTCTGGCAGCTCGAGCTCGACCATTTCGGCCTGCACAGCGCGATGGCCGCCGGCATGACCGGCTGGCGCGGCTGGCTGCGTCCGGCGCTCTTTCTCTCGCGCTCGCTGCTCCGCGACTTCTCGGCGGAAGAGCGCCAGGCGGTGATTCTCCATGAGATCAGCCACCTCAAGCTGCGCCACCTGCGCGCGCGCTTCCTCACGACCTTCTTCAGCCTTTTCGGCTCGTGCGTCGCCGCCGGAGTGCTCATTGGGCTGGCGGCTCTCGTGTTTCCCAAACCCGTTCTCCCGCTCATCGCGCTCTCGGTCGCGTTGCTCCCGGCGCTCGTGCCGTTCGTGCTCGTGCGCCGTCAGGTGCTTGCGCAGGAGTTCGAGGCCGACGAGTACGCCGTCTTCAAGCTTGGCGCGAGCCTCGACGGGCTGGCCGGTGCCCTGCGCCGCCTCGACCGTTTGAACGACCAGGCGCTGGATCCGGAAGCGGCCGCGCAGACCACCAAGGCTCCGCGCGACGCCCAGCATCCGGGCACCGAGAGCCGCATCAAACGCCTGCGCGACCGCGCCGCCAGGACGCCGGGCTCCGAAGCCAAACCCGACGACCGCCAAGCCGCATGAGCGCGCGGCGGCCGAAGACCTACCGCGAGTTCTGGCCGTACTACCTCTCGCAACACCGCGACCGGACGTGCCGCCGCCTCCACTTCACCGGCACCACGCTCGCGCTGACGACCGTCGCCGTGGCGGCCAACGGGCATGCCGCGCTGCTTGCGGCCGCTCCGGTCGCCGGTTACGGCTTCGCCTGGGTCGGCCATTTCTTCTTCGAGAAGAACCGGCCCGCCACCTTCCGATATCCTTTGTGGTCGTTGCGAGCGGATTTCGAGATGTATTTTAAGATGCTCCTCGGACGCAAGCTCCGCTAAAATAGTCCCATGTCGATCCGCATCCTGATGCTCGCCGCCACGCTCGCCCTCGCCGCCGCGCCCGCGCTCAAACATCCGATGGACGAGAACCCCGCGCCGAA
>JACQAX010000115.1 GCA_016194795.1 Deltaproteobacteria bacterium
CCCACACCGCGAGAAAGTCGCGAAGCACGTCGGTTGCCACCGGTCCGCGCGCCCAGAGCATCAGGTCGCGATCGAGGAAGTTGAAACCGGTCGACCGAAAGAACATCCGCGCCAGGCTCACCGAGCCGATCACCACCTCTCCCTGATCGCTCACCGCGTACGACGAGTGCGTCTTGGCCTTGACGACGTCGACCTTGGCGCGCTTCAGGCGCTCGAGGCACGACGCGCCGAGAAGCGCGTAGTTTTTGTTCACCACGATGCGCACGTCGACGCCGGCCGCCGACTTCGCCTCGACGGCCCTGAACAGCTCCTCGGTCGACCGGTCGCAGTCGAGCGAAAGAAAGTTCAGGTAGACGAACTTGCGCGCGTGCTCGACCACGTCAAGCAACGGCTTGAGTGTCTCGCCGTTCTGATAGAGCCTGACCTCGTCGTTGGCGGTGAGCTCGGTACCGGAAAAGCGATCGAGCTCGAGCTGGTAGAGCGCGTCGGCCGGGGAAGCTCCGAGCGGACGCGCCTTGCCGGCCGCGAGCGCGTGGAGCGGCGGGTACGGAAGCCCGCCCCAGGCGCGCAGCCTCGGCCGGTCGACGTCGTAGCGAAGCGTTGCCGGGTCGAGCTTTTTTCCGGCGAAGTACTTGAGCTGCGCCTCTCGAAAGCTCGTGGCATGCGTCTGGCGCAAAAACTCGGCGCGGTCGAGCTCGAAGAGCGCCTGGTCGGCCTCGGGGCGAAACGGCGACTCCGGAAACGAGCTCAGGTCGCGAAAACCCTGCTCCTCGGACATGACAAACGAGCGATCGCCGAGCTCGGCGTTCTTAGACGCATGCACCCACGGAAAAGCCTTCAAGAGGGTGAGCGCATGAGGCGCTCCGATCACCTCGCGCGGCGCCGGCGCGAGCAAGAGCGCGGCGACGAGCGCGAGTCCGCCCAGGGCGGCCACCGTGAGCAGAAATGCCTTTTTGGCGGTTCTCATTTGCACTATGATTCTACCCACCGCATGCGTCAGATCGCAACCGTTTGCCGGAACGGCCTCCTCGGCATTTCACTGTTTCTTTTACAGTTCTGCCGTGCGCTCTGGCGGCGGCCGCGCGAGGTCACGATCGCGCTCGTTCTCTTCACGCTGCTTTGCACGGTGAGCCTCACGCGCATCCGCTTCCTGTTCTCGGCACAGGACATGATCGGCGAGGGCATTCCGAGCGCCGACGAGCTGCCAGACCTCAAAGAGCGCTACGAGGACGGCGTCACGTCGATTCTGTTTCTCGTGCCTCCCGAAGGCCGCTTCTCGTTCACGCCCGACGAGCTTTGCGCGATTCGCAGGTGGTATTCGATCACGCGCGTCTCGAGCCAGGTGCTCAAGAACACGGCGTCGACCTTCGACGTGAAGTGGCCCGTGCGCGTCGGCCCCAACCGCATCAAGTACCAGAACATGCTGCAGCTCGACTGCGACACGAAAACGCCGGCCCACCCGCTTTCCGACGTCAAGACGTCGCTCGACGGCTCGCCCTGGGCCGCGCTCAAGGATCGCAAGAACCGCCTGAGCCTCATCTTCAACTTCACCTTCAAGGACGCGCTCAACTCGAACTTCGGCAGCTTCGACCCGCGCGCCGTGACCCCGCTGCGCGAGACGGTCGAGACCGACCTCAAGAAGGTCGTCCCCACGGCCAAGCTCTTCTGGGTCGGCCTGGCCGACTACCAGTGGTACGTGCGCAAGGGCTTCCAGTTCTCGATGATCGTCAACACGCTCATGGTGCTCTTTCTGCTCGTGAGCGTGCGCTGGCTCTACGGCACCTGGATCGCGGGCCTGATCTTTTGCGTCACGCTCGTCGTCAACGGCATCTGGATCTACGGCACCAAGGGCATGCTCGGCTCGGCTTACGACGTGCTGTCGTCAGGGCTGTTTCTGATCCTGGGGGTGAGCTCGATCGAGGACTTCACGTTTCTGTCGTCCGAGCAGCTCAAGGGCGCGAGCTGGAAGACGGCCACCCGCAGGCTCATGGTGCCGGCCTTCTTCACCTCGCTCACCACCATGATCGGCTTCATCTCGCTCTGCACGTCGGACCTGGCGATCATTCGCCGCTTCGGCGTCTGGTGCGCGGTGGGCTCGCTGCTCGAGTGGCTGATGCTGTTCGCGTTTCTGCCGATCTTCCTCGATCGCTTCTACAAGAAACGAAGCTGGGTCGACGCCCGGCGCGCGCGTGCCGGCCGCATCGACGCCTGGGGCGTGAAAGCGCTTCCCCTGCTCGTCTGCCTGCTCGGCGTGGCGGTGTTTCCGCTGGCGCCCGCGGCGTTCTCGCGCCTGAGCGTCAACGACGACCCCGCGCGCATCTTCCCGAAGGCGCACCCCTACAACGCGGGCCTCGACGAGCTGCGCGAGTCGAAGGGCTGGCAGGGCACGGCCTCTCTCATCTGGGACGCGCCCTCGTCATCAACCCGGCTCGACGAGATCGCAAACCGTCTCAAGGCCAGCGGCACGAACGTCGTCGACTTCGAGAGCCCCGAGCAGGCCGTGAGCTGGCTCGCCAAGCCCAACCTCATGCCGCGCGAGCTCATCACCGACGACTTCAAGCTCTCGCTCCAGTACAAGCAGCTCGTCGATCCCGACGGCGTCACCCGCGCGCTCCTCTACCTGCGCGACACGTCGGTCGAGGCGCTGCGCAAGCTCAAGAGCGACGTCGAAGCGCTCTGCCCCAACCACGAGTGCCACGCCGCCGGCGACCTGATCGCCTACTCCGATTTTTCGACGATGGTCCCGAAAACTCTCATCGACAGCATGATCGCAAGCCTGGTTCTCGTCGCGCTCACGATCGCCTTTCTCGCCTTCGCCTTCGACAAGCCGGGGCTGACGCCCTACCTGCTTGCGTCGTCCTTCTGGGGGCCGTGCCTCATGGTGTGCCTGCTCGCGTTCCTCGGCATCCCGATGGACTTCATGAAGTGCATCATCGCGAGCGTGCTCGTGGGGCTGACCGGCGACAACGCCATCCAGTATCTCTTCGCCGCCGGAAAGGACGACCTGCGCTCGGGGCTCAGGCATCGCGGCGGAGCCTCGATCGTGACCAACATCCTGATGGCGGGCACCGCGCTCATGTACCTGCTGTCGTACTTTCGCCCGCCGAAGACGTTCGGGCTGCTGCTCGCCTCGGGCCTCGTCGCGGCGCTCGTGGGCGACCTCTGGTTTCTCACCGGCCTGCTTGATCTGCGCGAATTTCTGAATCGAAAGTTTTTCGGGCCTCGAAGACGAACGTAGGCCTGGAGGCCGCCTCCAGACCCGCGTCCAGCAGGCCCGCGACGTCGCGCGCGATTTCCGAGCGGTCGAAAAGGGCATTGGAGAGCTCGGCCGAAACGCTTCCCGTCTCGGTGAAGTACCAGAACCTTCCCCAGTTGGTGAGCGCCTGGGCCTTGGCGCGGATGGTGAGCTTCGACGACTTGAAGACGAGATAGTCTTTGATCTGGCCCGCGACGTCGAGGGTGCATGAGACGGCCGCCGCCGGCGTCGCCTGGCGGCAGGTGACCTCGTCGTATTTGCGCGTCATGAGCTTGTCGGCGCCAAGCTGGGTGAGATCGAGGTCGCAGCGCCTGCGCCACTCGAGCCTTCCTCGCGCCACCTCTTCGCGGCATTCGAAGAGCATGGCGCTTTTCACGCCGAACGTCTTGAAGGCGGTGAGCTTCTGGTAGGTAAGCGAGCCCGAGCCCACGCCGCGCGACTCGGCCGGCAACGAGCCCGAGTGCAGCTCGTGGATGAGCGCGTCGTCGCGGAAGTTGGCGACCGCTCTCGAGAACGTGACGTCGGGCGAGAAGACGAAAGCGAGTCGCATGGCGTAGCCGCCATCGTCGGCTTTCACGACATACGAAAAAGAGGGCTTCTCCGCAGCCATCGCCGAGAGGAGAAGCCCTACGAGAATCATCTACTTGATGAACATCTGGAGCGAGTTGAGCAGCGCGCGGCCGCCGCGCGTCTCAGCCAGAATGCGCTGAGCCTGAGCCACGGCTTCGGGGCTGTTCACGCCCGGGAAGATCTTGTTGTAGACCACCGGGTCCCAGCCGACGGCGCGGCCGTACAGGTAGTTGCGCCATTCGACGTC
>JACQAX010000116.1 GCA_016194795.1 Deltaproteobacteria bacterium
GCTCTATCCCAGCAAGCGCATCAACCTCGAGTACGACCAGACCGTGCTCTCGACGCGAATCATCGACATGTTCGTGCCGATCGGCAAAGGCCAGCGCTGCCTGATCGTGGCACCGCCGCGCGCGGGCAAGACGGTCCTGCTCCAGGACATCGCCCACGCGATCACCGCCAACCATCCCGAGATCGTGCTCATCGTGCTGCTGATCGACGAGCGCCCGGAAGAAGTCACCGACATGCAGCGCTCGGTGAAGGGCGAGGTCGTAAGCAGCACCTTCGACGAGCAGGCGAGCCGCCACGTGCAGGTCGCCGAGATGGTGCTCGAGAAGGCCAAGCGCCTGGCCGAGCAGAAGCGCGACGTCGTGGTGCTGCTCGACTCGATCACGCGCCTGGCGCGCGCCTACAACGCGGTCGTCCCGCCAAGCGGCAAGATCCTCTCGGGCGGCGTCGACTCCAACGCCCTCCACAAGCCGAAGCGCTTCTTCGGAGCGGCCCGCAATATCGAAGAAGGCGGCAGCCTGACGATCATCGCCACCGCCCTGGTCGACACCGGCTCGCGCATGGACGAGGTCATTTTCGAAGAGTTCAAGGGTACCGGTAACTCCGAAATCCACCTCGACCGCAAGCTCATGGAGAAGCGCATCTTCCCGTGCCTCGACATCAATAAGTCGGCCACCCGCAAGGAAGAGCTGCTCCACGAAAAGGACTTCCTCAATAGAATCTGGATCTTGCGTAAGGTCCTGCACCCCATGAACGCCCTCGACGCGATGGAGTTCGCCCTCGATAAGATCGGCAAGGCCAAGACGAACGGGGAGTTCATCAAGGGAATGCACGGCTGAACGCCACGCCCCGATATAAGGGGTTGCAACGACTAGCCTATCTTGCTAAAAGCCATAGGCTATTCACACAGAATTTGGAGCATCGAAATGAGAGCCGGAATCCATCCTATTTATAAAGAAACCACCGTCACCTGCGCCTGCGGCAACGTCATCGAAACCCGCGCGACCACGACGGAGATCAAAACTGAAATCTGCTCGAACTGCCATCCGTTCTACACCGGCAAGCACAAGCTGCTCGACACCGCCGGCCGCATCGAGCGTTTCAACACGAAGTATGCGAAGACCGCGCCCAAGAAGGCCGCGAAGTAAGCTGCTTCCCGCGTGAGCGAAAAAAAATACACCAGCATCGGAGGCCAGGCCGTCATCGAAGGTGTGATGATGCGCTCGCCCCATTTCCTCACGATCGCGATCCGCAAGCCCAACAACCGCATCCTGATCAAGGAGCAGCCCTGGAAGGGTTTCGCTGATCGCCTCCCGCTCTTGAAAAAGCCGTTCATCCGCGGCGTGTGCACGCTGGTGGAATCGATGGTCAACGGCGTCGAGGCCCTGAGCTACTCGGCCAACGTCGCCGTCGTCAACGACCCGGCCGGCGGCGGCAAGACCGAAGAGCTCTCGTCGTTCGCCGTCTTCAGCAGCATCTTCTTCGCCTTCGTCATGGGCATGGCGCTTTTCGTCGCGGCCCCCCACTACCTCACGGTCGTGCTGGGACGCGCGGGCGTCTTCGACTCGGGCATCCACAACCCGCTCTTCCACCTGATCGACGGCGGCATCAAGGTGCTGTTCCTCGTGCTTTACGTCTACGGCATCGCGCTGATGAAAGACGTGCACAAGGTCTTCCAGTACCACGGCGCCGAGCACAAGAGCATCTACGCCTTCGAGTCGGGCGAGGAGCTCACGGTGGAAAACGCGCGCCGCCACTCGACGCTGCACCCGCGCTGCGGAACGTCGTTCCTGCTCTTCCTGCTCATCATCAGCATCCTGGTTTTCTCGATGCTCTTCCCGTTCATCAACCTGACGAGCTTGAGCGCCAATCCGATGCTCAACCACACGTTCCTCGTGCTCATTAAGATCGTGCTCATGCTGCCGGTCGCGGGCATCAGCTACGAGTTCATCCGCCTGAGCGCCAACCGGATGGACAACCCGCTCTTCAAGCTCCTGATCTTTCCCGGCCTGATCCTGCAGAAGCTCACGACGCGCGAGCCCACCGACGACCAGCTCGAGGTCGCGCTCGCCTCGCTCAAGCGAGTCCTGCTGCTCGAGAAGGGCCAGACCACGGCCTCTGAAAAAGAAGTCGAGTTCGCCCTGCTGAGCGACATCGCCAAGGTCACCGCCACCGTCACCGAATTCCCCGGCTAGCGAGACACGAGAGAACCATGTTCGCCAAGCTCGAAGAAGTGGAACAACGCTTTCAGCAGCTCGACCAGCGCCTCTCGGATCCCGAGATGGCCAATCGCGCGGCCGAGTTCCGCGCGCTTTCCAAAGAGCGCTCCGACATGGCCCGACTCGTCGAGGTCTATCGCGCCTACAAGGCGACGGTCGCCGAGTTCGAGTCGAACAAGGCCATCCTCGACACGGACAAAGATCCCGAGATGCGCGCGATGGCCAAAGACGAGATGGCTCGCCTCGCAGTCGACAAAGAGCGCATGGAGGCCGAGCTCAAGATCCTCCTGCTGCCCAAAGACCCCAACGACGACAAGAACATCCTGCTCGAGGTGCGCGCCGGCGCCGGCGGCGACGAGGCCGCGCTCTTCGTGGGCGAGCTCTACCGCATGTACGAGAAGTACGCGCAGTCGCAGGGCTGGCGCGTCGAGCCGATGAGCTCGAACCCGACCGGCATCGGCGGCTTCAAGGAAATCATCGCGATGGTCACCGGCGATAAAGTTTACAGCAAGCTCAAGTGGGAAGGCGGCGTGCACCGCGTGCAGCGCGTGCCGAAAACCGAAACCCAGGGGCGCATCCACACGTCGACGGTGACGGTGGCGATCCTTCCCGAAGCCGAAGACGTCGACGTCCAGATCAACCCCGCCGACCTTCGCATCGACGTGTTCAGGTCGGGCGGCGCCGGCGGCCAGGGCGTCAACACGACCGACTCGGCCGTCCGCCTCACCCACGTCCCGAGCGGGCTCGTGGTCGTCTGCCAGGACGAGCGCTCGCAGCACAAGAACAAGGACAAGGCGATGAAGGTGCTGCGCTCGCGCCTGCTCGAGGCCGAGCAGGAACGGGCCGCCAAGGAGCACTCCGACCAGCGACGCAGCATGGTCGGCACCGGCGACCGCAGCGAGCGCATCCGCACCTACAACTTCCCGCAATCAAGGCTCACCGACCACCGCATCGGGCTCACCCTCCACCAGCTGCCCGACGTGATGGAAGGCAAGCTCGGCGAGGTCGTCGACGCGCTCGTGGCGCACCATCAGGCCGAGCTCCTGAAAAGGGAGAACATCACTTGATCCCGCCGCACGAGCGCCGCATCCTCGAAGCGCACGTGCGGGGCTGCCGCCTGGCTCAGCTCGACCTGATCCGCCTCGAGCATCCCCTCAACGAGTACGAAGACCGCGCCCTCAAAGACCTCATCAAGCTGCGCATCCGCGGCGTGCCGCTGCAGTATCTCACCAACAGCCAGGCCTTCTACGGCCGCGACTTCTACGTCAACACGAGCGTGCTCGTGCCGCGGCCCGAGACCGAGGGGCTCGTCGAGCTCGTGCTCTCGCAGCTGCCCGCGCCGCATTCCGACAACCAGCCGATGGGGCTCGACTTCGGCACGGGCTCGGGCGCGATCGCGCTGACGCTCGGCCTGGAGCGCGCCGACTCGTTCGTCTACGCCAGCGAGGTGTCGAACGAGGCGCTCGCCGTGGCCAAAGAAAACGCCAAGAGCCACCGCGTGGTCAACACCGAGTTTCTGCTCGTCTCCGAAGAGCCCCAGCTCTGGCAGTACGAGAGCGTGCCCCGGCTCGACTTTCTCGTGGCCAACCCGCCTTACCTCGTCGCGAACGACGAGCTCGCCGCCGACGTGCGCGAGCACGAGCCGCCCGAGGCGCTGTTCACCCCCGAGCACGACCCGCTCTACTTTTATCGTTTTCTCGCCGAGCTGGCCGCCGAGAAGCTCGGGCCCGGCGGGTTCGGCGCCTTCGAGATCGCCGAGCAGCGCGGTCACGAGACGGCGCTCGTCTTCGCGTCGAAGGGGTTCAACGTCGAGGTGCGCAAGGACCTGACCGAGCGCGACCGCTATCTTCTCGTGAGGCGCATGTAAAATTATGGATACCCTCGTCATTGAAGGCCGCAAACGGCTCAAAGGAACGGTTCCGATCGGCGGAGCGAAGAACGCGGCACTGCCGATCCTGTTCGCCTCGCTCCTGACGGCGGGGCGCTGCCGGTTTCGCAACGTGCCCGACCTGGCCGACATCGGCACGACGGTGAAGCTGCTCGCGCAGATGGGCGTGAGCGCCGCGCACAAGGGCGCCGAGCACGACCTCGAGCTCGAGGCTTCGCGGATCACGAGCTTCGAGGCGCCCTACGACCTCGTGCGCACGATGCGCGCCTCCGTGCTCGTGCTCGGGCCGACGCTGGCGCGCTTCGGCGAGGCGCGCGTGTCGCTGCCCGGCGGCTGCAGCATCGGCGCGCGGCCGGTGAACCTGCACCTCATGGCGCTCGAGAAGATGGGCGCCGAGATCACCCTCGAGCGCGGCTACATCAACGCCAAGGCCGAAAAGCTCAAGGGCGCCGACATCCTTTTCGAGCAGGTTTCGGTGGGCGCCACCGAGAACACCCTGATGGCGGCGGCGCTGGCCCGGGGCCGGACGACGCTGCGCAACTGCGCGCTCGAGCCCGAGATCACCGATCTCGCGCGCTTCCTGCGCGCGATGGGCGCGAAGATCAAGGGCGAAGGCACGTCGGTCATCTAGA
>JACQAX010000117.1 GCA_016194795.1 Deltaproteobacteria bacterium
GGTGAGGCCCCTGGCCTTGAGCGAATCGACGTTCACGTGGGGCGTGCCGCGGAGATGCAGCGTGCCCATCGCGTACTCGATGATGCCACCGGCTTCGGCTTCATTATAACCGAGGTGCTTGAGCGCGGCCGGGATGCTCTGGTTGACGATCTTGAAGTAGCCGCCGCCGGCGAGCTTCTTGAACTTCACCAGCGAGAAATCCGGCTCGATGCCCGTCGTGTCGCAGTCCATGAGCAGGCCGATCGTGCCCGTCGGGGCCAGAACGGTGGCCTGGGCGTTGCGATAGCCGTGCTTTTCGCCGAGAGCGACGGCCTCGTCCCAAGACGTCTGCGCCGCTTTGAAGAGATCGGCCGGAACGTGCTTCTTGGAGATCGCGTCGACGGCCTTGCGGTGCTTGCGCATCACGCGCAGGAACGGCACCTGGTTGTCGGCGTAGCCCGGGAACGGACCCTTTTCCTTGGCGATCTCGGCCGACGTCTTGTACGCCGTGCCGGTCATGATCGCGGTGAGCGCTCCGCACCACGCGCGCCCTTCGGGGCTGTCGTAGGGGATGCCCTGGACCATGAGCAGCGTGCCGAGGTTGGCGTAGCCCATGTTCTTGGCGATGCGCTCGGTCGGGTAGCTCGAGTAGTCGACCAGGATTTCCTGCGCCGTCAGCGAGACGCGGCAGGCGTTGCGGTAACCCTCGATGTCGAACTTGCCCGTCGTCGGATCGAGGAACTTGAGCAAGTTGATGCTGGCGAGGTTGCAGGCCGTGTCGTCGAGGAACATGTACTCGCTGCACGGGTTCGACGCGTTGATGCGATCGGTGGCCGCGCACGTGTGCCAGTCGTTGATGGTCGTGTCGAACTGCAGGCCCGGATCGGCGCACGCCCAGGCAGCGAACGAGATCTGGTTCCAGAGGTCGCGCGCCTTGTAGGTCTTGTGGACCTGGCCCGTGGTGCGGAACGTGGTCTGCCAGTCGCCGTCCTTCTGGACGGCTTCGAGGAACTCGTCGGTCACGCGAATCGAGTTGTTCGAGTTCTGGCCGGCAACCGTGCGGTAAGCGTCGCCATTGAAGTCGCTCGAGTAGCCGGCGGCGATCATCGCCGCGACCTTCTTCTCTTCACGAACCTTCCAGTTGATGAACGACTCGATCTCGGGATGGTCGACGTCGAGGATGCACATCTTGGCAGCCCTGCGGGTGGTGCCGCCCGACTTCGTGGCGCCGGCGCCGCGATCGAGCACTTCGAGGAAGCTGATCAGGCCGCTGGAGAGGCCGCCGCCCGAGAGCTTTTCCATCTCGCCGCGGATCTTGGAGAAGTTCGAGCCCGTGCCCGAGCCTTACTTGAAGATGCGCGCCTCGTTCTTGGCGAGGTCGAAGATGGCCATGAGATCGTCGCTGACCGACTGGATGAAACAAGCCGAGCACTGGGGGTGTTCGTACGCGGTCTTGGTTTCCTCGATCTTGTCGGTTTCGGCGTTCCAGTAGAAGTTGCCGCCGCTGCCTTCGATGCCGTATTCGTCATACAGACCGCAGTTGAACCAAACGGGGGAGTTGAAGGCCAACTTTTGGGTCACGAGAAGGTGGGTGAGCTCCATCTCGAAGGTTTCGGCGTCTTCGGCCGTCTTGAAGTAGCGGCCGAACTTCTCGCCTGCCGTGCGCACGGTGTGCGCGACGCGCTTGACGAGCTGCTTGACGCTGACCTCGCGGGTTATAAGGATGGATGTCGGGCTTGGTGAAGAAGCGGTCGAAGCTCAGGCCCCGCGCTTTCTTGATCCCGAGATCGAGCGGAATCTTGCCCGCCTTCTTCTTCTTGAGTAACTTTGCCCGCTCAACTTCCTGTTCCATCGTGGTCTGCATTTGTTTTCCCCCTCCGTGAAATTTGAGAACTAAGACGACTAACCCAAGAGAGACGACTGCACACGTCGCAGCGCAACTTGACGCGGTGCACGGTCTCTCTTCCCCCAAGACAGCTAATTTGATCTTTTGTGCGTCGCGTTGACGCGGTCAGCCTGGTTGGCGCCTTTGGAGAGACCCGTTGTGTATGCGGTGACCCCGTCCCTGGCAGTACTCCGTGCTGATAAAACAAGGTTAACCGCACATCCCAAAGCGCGCAAGAGAAAAACACTATATGTAGTGCATCAATACGGGGGCACCACTATATATTGGGGTTGGGCGGGGGTGCTTGCCTTTTTTCCGATCCTGTGGAACCCGCACCAAATCTAGGGTTTAGCGGCCAGATGCCGATAAAGCCTTTATGGCCGCGGATGTTGGGAGATTGTTACCTCGAAACCCGCTCGTGCCGGCGCTTGCGCTGGTCGCGACTTTGCTCGCTTCGCCGACTCCGGCCCAGGCGGTGCCTCCGTTCGTCCAAGCCTGCCAGCGTCTGCTGAAGATCTACTTTCGCGACCCCGCGTTCACCGAGCAACGAGCGAAGCAATACCTGCCAGACATCGTGAAGGCCAACAAAAAGACCTGGCTCGAGCTGAACGCGCGCGCGCCCGAGGAGCTCAACGGCCTCTCGCTCGCCGAGGCGCTCAAGCTGCTCGAGCAGCTGAAAGCGCGCGAAGACGCCGCGGCGGGCGGCCAACATGTTCGCAACGCCACCTATTTCGTGCGTCTGGGTGAAGGGCACAAAGCCGTCGTGAAACGACGCCACACTCGCAGCGAGATGGGCGAGGGACGCGTCTACAACTTTTCCAACGACCCGCGCTTCGAGGTCCTCGCGTTCGTGCTCGACCGCTTTCTTGGAACGAACCTCGTGCCTCCGGCGATTCTTCTCGACGCGACGACGGCGGCGCAGCTGCTCGTGCGCGCGGGGCCCGTCAAGCAAGGCAAGCTCTCCAAGGAGCATGCGACGCTCATGGAGCTCACGCACATGCGCCTGCTCGACGTGCTCGTGGGCAACGGCGATCGCAACGGGCCCGACAACCTTCTTGCCGCCGACGGCAAGGTCGTGGCGATCGACTTCGATCTCTCCCGGGCCGTTCCGATGTTTCCGATCGAGGCCGCCGAGTTTTCGCTGAAGGCCGACGGTGTCGTTCTCGAGCCGCGGCTTAAAGTCGGCAAGGCCGGCACGCTGCCCGGCGTTTTCGCCAGACGCGTGGTCGCGCAGCTGCGCGCGCTCGATCGCGCCAAGCTCGTCGAGCTCGCCGAGGCGGCCGGTCTCAAGCTGAGCGAAAACGAGATCCAGAGCGTGCTCGCCGGGCGGGCGGCCTCGCTCGCGGTGGTCGAGCGGTGGAGCGGCGCTTACGGCCGCGAGCTGGTCGAAGTCTCGCCCGAAGGAGGCGCCACTTGAAGCTCATCGAGCGCGCACGGAGCGGGTTGGTTTGGTTCGGTCGCCTCACGTACCGGGTGCCCGGAGAGTCGCCGCTCAGCGAGGGTGCGACGCTCTATCTCAACTACCTGATCGCCGCGCCCATCGTCGTGCTGCTCGCGGCGGCGTACGTGCCGAGCGCGTACTACCACCTGCATCAGTGGAATACTTTCAGGATCTCGGTGCCCATCGACCCGACCGCCTGGCGCGTCCACGTCGGCGCTTCGCCCGACTGCGCCGACGACGCGCGCGCCGATGCGGCCTGCCTCGGCTCTCCGGCGAGCTCACGGCTCTGGACGGCCAAGCTTCGCCGCGACGATCCCTACCGGGTGCTGCGCGATCCCGGGTACAAGGCCAGGCAGTACCGCGATTCGCATTTCTGGCTCGGCACGATCGTGACGGTCGACGAGCTCAAGCGAGCCGGTGAGCGCCACGCCAATCAGCTCATCCTCGGCTGGCTCAACTCGGCGTACCGCATCTGGGCCGACGGCATGCTCGTGGCGGACGGCGACGGCGCGCGCGACCTGAATCCCATCATCCTCAATCTGCCGCCCTCGCGGCTCGCCAAGGCGCAGCCGCTCCTGCTCGCGATCAGGCTCGAGGTGCGCGAGGGAGTGCCGATTCTCGACGCGTTCAACGAGGATCGCGCGGGCCGCGACCTCGGCGTCGACGGGCATGGCTTCACGACGGCTCAGGGGCGCATCACCTACACCAACCTCATCGACTTCTGGGGAAAGTCGCGGCCGATCGCGCTGTGCTTCGGTTACGTGCTCTGCGCGCTGCTCATCTTCTTCTTCTGGTGGCCGCTCAAGAACAAGCCGGAGTATTTCTACATGGTGCTGTTCGCGCTGGCGAGCGCCGCGTTCCAGTGCCAGCGCTACGTGCCTTTCAACTTCATGCTCGATCCGGTGGTGAGCAGCGACGTCGAGCTGCTCGCGCTCTGGTGGATGCCTTCGATGGGTCTGCTCGTGGGGCTCGCCTTCGCGCGCGTGCGCAAGTCGCTCGTCACCTGGGGGGCTCCGGTCTTGCTGGGCATTCCGGTGGTCGTCATGACGTCGTTGCCGCACGGGCCATTGCACGAGCTCTTCAAGCTGTTCTCAGTCGTCTTTTATGTCCCGCTGACGGGCGTCGCGGCGGGCACGGTCTGTCTGCTCCACGCGTACCATCTCAAGGAGCAAAGCAAGTCGGCCGTGGCGGTGCCGGTGCGGGTGCGGCGCCTGGTGCTGTTCGGGATGGTGCAGTTCATGAGCACGGCGCTTTACGTCTGGACCCTGCACGGCATCTTCGAGGGCCCCCAGCGAATCTACTGGATCGGGTTCGAGCATCTGGCGTTTTTCGTCTTTTTCTGCGGCATCGCCCTGAGCGAGTATGGGCGTCAGGAATACCTGGTGAAGAACACGCCGCTCTCCGAGTACCACCAGCGGCCCATCCTTCCGGACCTTGTCAACGGGGCGCTGCTCACCGTCGATCTCAAGGACTCGGAGCGGCTTTTCCGCGGCGGCGCGAGCGTCGGCGAAGGCGCCAAGCACGTCGAGTCGTGCCTGGCCGCGCTCTGGAACGCCACGCTCAAGGCCCGTGGGGCGGTATTGCAGACGGAGGGCGACGCGCTGCGAGCCTTCTTCGACCAGTCGCGCGTCGAGTCGCCGCTCGAGGCGGCCCTCGTCGCGGTCAACGAGATGGCCGTGAACCTCGCGCAGCTCGAGGAGCGGTTTCGCGCCGATGGCGTCATCGCGCCGGGCGACGCGGGGCTGCGCTTTCGCGCGGGGCTGGCGTTCGGCGACATCAAGCCGATCTGGCACGAGGTGGGGAAGAGCCGTTTGGCGGCGTGGACCGACGCGGGCACGTCCTCGCCGATGGTCGAGTCGGTGCGCCACCTGGAGCTCGAGCGCAAGCTTCCTTTCGGCGACGCGCGCGGCGTGCTGGTGCTCGCCGACTCGCTGCTCGGCGCGCCGGGCGAGGTCGATGCGCGTTTCGCGCGCCGTGGGCTCGAGCTCGCCGGAAAACACGGCCATATCTATCGATGCGCGGTCTATCTTTGCAATCCTGATCCGGTCGTCCGGCGCAAGCTCTCGATAGCCTGAGCGATTCGCGGTGCCGGGTATTCAGCAGCGCGATTCCTTATAATCGAGGCATGGGGGGCAGGACGTTTCTTTTCGGCGCCGTCTTGAGCGTGGTTTTCGCGCAGGCGCAGGTGTTCGCGCTGGAGTGCGACCTCGGCAAGCAGAACCAGCCCGACGAGATCGTCGGCGGCGGCGGTCTTCCGCGCCTCGAGCTGCTTCCACGCAGGTCGGTGCTGCCGACGCTGAGAAAGGGCGAGAAAGGCCCGTTCCAAAAAGCCGAGGACGAGATGTGGGAGAAGAACCAGGAGGCCACCGCCACGCTCAAGGCGATGCAGGCGAAGTACCCCGGGAACAGGGACTGGATCGCCGTCGTGCCGGGCGAGTCGGAGCAATGGGGACACCACAAGGCGCCGCCCAAGAGCCTCGACCCTGACGGAACGCTCATCTCCGACAAGTTCAAGGCGCGCCTCGACCGCGCGTTCGCCCTGGTCAAGGACGGTGTTACGCCGTTCATCATGGTTTCGGGCGGCTCGCCCGATCATGACAACTTCGACTACAACGAGTCGGCGCGCGGGAAGGCCTACCTCCTGAAGAAGTACGGCAACGACAAATCGCTCGATCCGCCGCTGTCGAAGCGCATTTTCGTCGAGCCGTTCGCGACGACGAGCCCGGCGAACATCCACAACACCGACAAGATGTGCCGCAAGCTCGGCGTCGAGCAGAGCTTCGTTATCACCGAGTGCGACGGAGTCACCACGCAGGGCTTCTACCTCGAGAACCACGTCATCAGCACGTTCGACAGCCGCTGCCGCGACGTCGTGGGACGCGAGGTCGGCGACTTCAGTCGATACGAGATCCAGGTCGATGGCACGGAGACGAGACACCTCGTCCTGTACCACAACATCGCTCCGGCAAACGAGATCGCTAGCCTGCGTTACGCATACTGAGAGACGAAGCCGGGCTCAGCGCTTTTTCGCCTGGAGCCAGAGCTCGCAGAAGCCGCGATAGATCTCGGCGATCTGCGCCACGGCCTTTTCGCGAGAGAGCTTGCCTTCCTTGTGGCCCTTGAGCGCGTCCCAGAACACCGTGCGGCCGACGGCGAAGCCGACGACGCCCGGGGTTTTCGCGGCGACGGTGAGCCAGGTGCGGACCTTCTCGGCGTTCTCGCCGCGTCCGAGCACGATCACGCCGACGTAATCGCGGCCACCCTTGCGGGCCTGCACGGCGACGGCGCGGCTGTCTTCGGCGCTCTCGATGCCTTCGAGCTTCCAGAGATCGGGCTCGACGCCGAACGCCTGGATCTGCTCCATCGCCTGGCACATGAGCTTCGGGCGCATCGTCGCGTCATAGCTGGCGACGCTGCCGCCGGCACGCTTGAGCTGGTCGTCGGTGGCCGGCACCAGGAGCTCGAACATGAACTTGTGGTGCGTGCGATGGCAGTACTCGCTGAGGCGCTTCAGGCGCTGGAGCGAGCGGTGGTTCATGCCTTCGTCGCCTTCGGGATTGTAACGAACGAGCACCTTGACGAAGGTCGGGTCGAAGGTTTTGATGTGCTCTTCGAACTGGTGGCCGTACTCGAAGTCGAACTCGTCCTGGCCCGACTTTTCGGCGGGCATCGAGAGCGAGATGCCGCTCTTCGTGGCCTCCCTGGCGATCTCGGTGCCGAACTGCTCGTCGACGAGGATGCCGGCCTTGTCGGCGGGGACGCCATCGGCGAGCGCCTTCTTGAAGCCGTCATAGATGATCTTCTTGTACGAGGCGATGGTCTTGGTTTCTTCCGCCGTCGGTTCGCGATCCTTGATGCCGAAAAGCTTGGCCTGGAACGAGCCGCGGTGGTCGAACGGCAGAATGAACAAGTCCTTCGTGTACCCGAGATCTCTCATGATTTTCTCCTTACGAGACACTTAATAGGTTGGCCGTTTTTGGGCAAGAGTTTTGTCCCTATATATATATGAGCAGCCGCGGCGTGTCGTCCATTCTTGATTGACTATCTCGGGGAATCGGATTCTCTTCTTACCCACGCGTATGAGTGGACTTAAGCTGGGGGACCTTGTTTTGGACCCTCGGAGGGCGATTTACGTCTCATCGCTCCGTGCGGTGGTTTGTTCGGGGGTGCACAGCGGTCTTCAGACCAGCATCTCGGACGGCCTGCGCGGGGTGATCGAGCGGGTGGACTCCCTCCTGAACGAGTATCAACCTGAGTTTTTTGTCGTCCTGGGATCGGGTGGAGCATCGAGCTCCTCCACGTCCTTCGGATCGGCCCTCGCCGGCATGGCCAACCGTTGGGGCAAGCGTGCCAAGCTCCAACTCGTGGCGCAGAACGCCCAGGCCGACTTTCGCGAGACCGCCAAAGCACTCGGCTGCGAGGTGCACAATGAGCTGGTCTGGGGTCGCTACCGGTTCGTCGAGCGCGAAGATCGCAACAACCTCGAGGTCCAGCTGCTGACGATCTGTGGGGGGGCCCATTACAGTCTGCGCGTCGGCGCCGGCCCGTTCGGCGGGATGAAGCTTCCGGTGTTTCTGAAGGGGTTTGGCAGGCTGACGTTGCCTTCGGTTGACCCGACGGCGACGCCGACCTCCGTGTTCCGGCCCGGCTTCGAACGCTGCGACGTCTTCGCCGTCGGCCACCAGCGCGTGCTGCCGCTCGGAAAAGTCTGCGATCTCAAGTCGGTCAAAGGAATTGTACGAGGCCTTCCCATTTCGAAGGCCACTCTCGCCGCGCGCCGGCGAGCTCCAGCAGAGCCTTCGGAGGGTTGATCGAAGGCTGGATCTCCCAGCCCGCCCAGTCGGCGATCGCGATCTGGTGGCCCGCTCTCTCGAGCCCGGTGATCAACGTGTCTTCCATTTGGCGCATCACCAGGCGCAGGACGGCCGTCGGAAGGCACGACCCGACCGCTCCACCCGTCCAGCCCACGATGCGCGCAAGCTCGAGCATGACCTTGTTCACGATGCCGAAGTCGCCGCCGACCTGCTTGAAGAGCACGAGGAGCACGCGGAGCTGGCGCTCCTGCTCGTAGCGCCAGGCGGCCATCGCCGGCGCCCAGCGCGAGCGGCTCCGGAGCTTCGCGAGAACCTGCGCGCCACCCAGCAAAAAGGCCTGGATGTGGATGAGGTTCATCAAAATCATCTGGTATGGCGAAGTCACAATTGGTAATTCATACCACATGCAAAAGAACTGGTTTGAGAAAGCGGCGGGGTACGTTGACGAGTTCGTGAAGAGCGGAGGCGTGGGCCAGGACCCGTTCGCGCGCGTTTATGAAGAGCGCCGCAAGGACTACAGCCTGTTCTCGACCCAGATGACCGACGACCAGATCCGGTCGCTCAAGCGCTACATCTTCAATTATGACCGGCTGCCTTCGGCGCCGGCCGACAAGCCCGTCCAGGCGCCGAACCTCATCGCGGGCGAATGGAAGATGGCCGCCAAGAACGCGCGCATGACGTCGCCGGGCGACCGCCGCATCGTCTTGAGCGAGATGCCGGACTCAGGGCCCGGTGAGGTCGACGCCGCGCTCACCTACGCGTACGACTGGTGGAATTTATCTGGGGCATTCCCGGCATCCAGTTCATCGGCGCCTATCTCGTGGGTTGCCCGTTCGTGTTCAAGGGCCACCCGTTCGGAGCCATCTGCAACACGACCATGATGCGCATGCTGATCGCCGCGGGCGCGGATCCGCACCAGGTGCAGAAGATCGAAGGGTTCGGCAAGGGCATCGAGACGCTCGTGAGCGACCAGCGGGTCGCCGTCGTGAGCGTCACGGGCTCGGACGAGACGGCCGCCCACATGCAGCGCCTGCGCGGCCTGCGCCCCGTGAAGTTCGAGGGTGGCGGAAGCAACTGGTCTTACGTCGACGAAGGCTTCAACGACGACGATCTGAAGAAGATCGCCGTTCGCCTCGTGTACGCCAAGCTCGGCTTCTCGTCGCACAAGTGCACCGGCCTGCACGGCATCGCCGCGAGCCCGTCGACGATGGCGAAGCTCCTGCCGCTGCTTTCGCGCGAGATGGATGAGTGGAAGGTCGCCAACCCGACCGACACCCCTGCCGACGTGACCAAGGTCGTGGGCCCCTGCATGGTCCACAAGGCCAAGACCGCGCAGGACATCCAGGACCAGGCGATGAAGGCTGGCGTGACCGTGTTCCGCAAAGGCGGGCGCGTGACCGGCAGCGATTACGCCGACCACGCCGAGGTCATCGCGCCGATCATCCTGAGCGGCGTGAAGCCGGACACGACGGTGACGGTCGACTGGGACGGCAAAGGCGAGAAGGTCGTCAATCTCATGGCCACCGAGTTCTTCATGCCGATTCTCGTGACGAGCGAGATGCAGACGTTCGACGACTTCCTGAAATACTCGCTCACCCAGAACCCGCACGACCTCGCGGTAAGCATCTGGACTCGCTCCGACAAGAACCTCTCCAAGGCCCGCCGCGTGCTGGCCGGCATGCTCAAAGAGAACGACGGAACCGACTCGGCGCTCGAATGGGAAGAGTTCGGTGCCTCGGGCATCGGCACCAGCGGCAATATGGGCGTGGGCGATCCCGAGGGGACTTTTGCCATCTACTCTCGGCGCCAAAAAGGCCGTCACGTAGTTTTCTGATTAAAATCAATCAGTTAAAAAAATCGACCAAAGCCCTGTGAATCGCTTCTATTCTTGATAAGATTAGTATGGTATTAGGGGTTCCACCATATGAAGTATCTGGGCTGGATATCAGGGTGGGTCTTAGTGGCGGCGAGCTTGTCTCTGCCGGCGGTCGCATCTGAACGCATCACGAAGACCTTCAAGATCAACGAAAAAGGCGCCGCGTACGTCGAGAGCTCTCCGTATCTCCTGACGCTCACTTCGTCGGACCTCAAAAAATATCCGAAGTCGGTCGTGACCTTCGTGCTCCGTACGATTCTCGGGCGCATGCCCAGCGCGATCGCGCCGGCCGACAAGCAGGTCGTGCGTCTCTTCGCCAAGCGCCACTATCGGATGCTGGGCGACAACAAGTTCGGCCGCGCGGGCGACGCGCAGGTCATCTTCAACCGCAAGGCGGGAACCGTCTTCGTCGGCTTCGTCGGCGAGACGGGAAAGACTTTCTTCTACAAGGAAGTCGAGAACGAGAAACCGATCGCGCTCGGCAAGCTCGAGACCGAGTGACCTGAAACTTCGGCGATTGTGTGGTAGGCAGTCGTCCCATGAGAGTCTTTAGGACGGAGTTCCAGGTGCGGGGCTACGAGCTCGACGGCTACGGCCACGTCAACCATGCCGTCTACCTGAACTACGCCGAGCACGCGCGCTGGCAGATGATCGAGGAGGCCGCCGGCGGCGCCGACTACTTCAAGCGCCATGGCGTCGCGCCGGTGATCGTCCGCGCGGAGGTCGATTATCGCGAGCCTTGTTTTCTGGCCGAGTGGATCGTCGTCGAGACGACGCTTTTCGAGTTTCGAAAGCGAGTGGCGAAATACCGCCAGCTCGTGAAGAAGCGCGATTCGGGCCGGGTCGCCGCCGAGCTTCTGATGACCGTGCTCGTCGTCGACGCCGGCGGAAAGGCCGTCTCGCTGCCGGCCGACTTCGAGGCGATGTACAAATGACGGCGGGTTCGGCCGTCATTCAGCGCTGTTCGCGCTAGGCCTCGAGCACCAGCGTCACCGGGCCGTCGTTGACGAGCGCCACCTTCATGTCGGCCTGGAAAACGCCCCCTTGCGTGGGGACGCCTTGCTGCTCGCTGAGCGCGAGCGCTTTTTCGTAGAGCTGCCTCGCGCGCTCGGGCGCCTCGGCGCCGACGAAGCTCGGCCGGCGGCCGGCCGAGCAGTCGCCCAGCAGCGTGAACTGCGAGACGATGAGGTGCGCGCCGCCGACGTCTTTCAGCGAGAGGTTCATCTTTCCCTGGTCGTCCTCGAAGATCCGCAGCTCACAGATCTTGGCGACGAGCTTGGCGAGCTTCGCCTCGTCGTCGCCCTTCGCCACGCCGAGCAGCGTCAGCAGGCCGCGCTCGATGCGCGAGACCTGCTTGCCGTCGACGGTCACGCTCGCCTCTTTAACTCTTTGGATTACCGCTTTCATGTGTTTAATGTACCCCGGATGAGGCCGCTGAAAAAGACCGAGATCGAGCGACTGCTCGGCTGGTACTCGAAAAACGCGCGCGAGTTTCCGTGGCGCTCGAATCCCGAGCCGTACTGGGTCTGGCTCGCCGAGATCATGAGCCAGCAGACGCAGATGGCGACGCTCGTGCCGTACTTCCACCGCTTCCTCGGGAAATTCAAGGACGTGCGTGCGCTGGCTCGCGCCGAAGAGCACGAGGTGCTCGCCGCGTGGGCGGGGCTCGGCTACTACTCGCGCGCGCGCAACGTGCATCGGGCGGCGAGAATGGTGGCGGGCGCGCTCGGCGGAAAATTTCCGACGACGCTCGACGGCCTGCTCGAGCTTCCGGGCGTGGGGCCGTACACGGCGGCCGCGATCGCCTCGCAATGCTTCGGGGTGCGCGAGCCCGTGTGGGACGGCAACGTCGTGCGCGTCACGTCCAGGTTCTTCGCGCGCGAGGACGCGCTGTCGCCCGCGTTCAAGACGCAGGCGCTGGAGGCGCTGCGCGCGTCGATGGCGGCCGGCGGGAGCGGTTGCGACCCCTCCCATTTCAACCAGGCTCTCATGGAGCTGGGCGCGACGGTTTGCTCGCCGAAGAGCCCGTCGTGCGGGCGCTGTCCGCTCGAAGCGTCGTGCGCGGCGCGCGCGGCGGACACCGTCGAAAAATATCCCCCGCCGAAAGCCCGCAAGGCCGTCGTCGAGCTGCGTTGCCGCGTCCACGTGCGCGTGCGTCGGTCGGAGAAAAACGGCTTCGAGGCGTTTCTCGCGCCTCGCGATGCCGAGCGATGGTTTGCGGGGCTCTGGGATTTTCCGTCGGAGCTCGGCGGCGCGACGAAGCCGAAGCTCGAGCTTGGCGCGCTGCCGCGTTCGCTTGAGCCCATTGGCGAGGTGCGACACCAGGTTACGCACCACAAAATTTATCTCGAGGGGTTGCTCGAACGCACCGAGCCGCGTGCCGCGCGCGCGACCGGCACCGTCGGCGAAGGGCGTTGGCTTTCGCTCGACGCGCTTGTCGCCGACGAGCCGCCGGTTCCTCTGTCGACGACGGCGCGCAAGATGCTCAAGCTGCTGCTCCGTGAAAAAACAGATCAGTTGGCGATGTTCTAAAGCGATGCTAGAAATTTAGGATGTTTGAACTATCGCTGAAATGCCGGTGTGCGTCGACGTCTCTACCCCGGGCTTCGCAGTTCTACCTTCCCGAAGCCAAACCACAATACGCTCCCGATCGCCTCGTCGACATCGAGCACATCAAGCTCGAGCTCGTCGTCGATCTCGCGGCCAAGTCGCTCAAGGGGACGTGCACGACGGATTTTCGCGCGGTCGCGCCGGCGGTCGGCAAGATCTCGTTCGACGCCATCGACCTCGTCGTCGAACAGGTCTTCGACGCCTCCGGGGGCGAGCTCCGCTTCGACCAGCAGCCGTCCAAGCTTACCGTGTACCTGCGCAAGGCGCCCCAGCCGGGCGAGCACTCGAAGGTCATCATCAAGTATCGCGTGACCGAGCCGCGCGCGGGGCTCTACTTCATCGCGCCCGACAAGGATTATCCCGATCGCCCGATGCAGCTCTGGACGCAGGGCCAGGATCAGGACAACCGCTACTGGCTCCCGTGCCACGATGCGCCCAACGAGAAGGCGGCCACCGAGATGGTCGTCACCGTCGACGAGCGCTTCACGGCGATCTCGAACGGCAAGCTTCAGAACGTCGCCCACGACAAGGACCGCAAGACGAAGACGTTCCACTGGAAACAGTCGATCCCCCACGCGTCGTACCTCATCACGCTTTGCGTGGGCGAGTTCGTTGAGATGAAGGACGCGTGGAAAGACTCGCGCGGCCACGAGATCCCGGTGCAGTACTTCACTCTTCCGGGCCGCGAGCGCGAGACGAAGCTGGCGTTCGGCAAGACGCCCAAGATGCTCGAGTTCTTCTCCAAGAAGATCGGCATCGACTATCCATACGAGAAGTACGCGCAGGTCGTCGCGTGGGATTTCATCTACGGTGGGATGGAGAACACGTCGGCCACGACGCAGACCGAGTACACGCTGCACCCGGAGGGCGTCGAGCTGGATTATTCGAGCGAGCCTCTCGTCGCCCACGAGCTGGCGCACCAGTGGTTCGGCGATCTGTTGACGTGCAAGGAGTGGTCGCACGCGTGGCTCAACGAAGGCTTCGCGACCTACTTCGAGTCGCTCTGGATGGAGAGCGAGCACGGCAAGGACGAGTTCCTGTACGAGATCTTCATGAACGAGAAGACCTACAAGGGCGAGGACGGCGCGTACCGCCGCCCGATCGTCACGAACGTCTATCTCAGCCCTTCCGATATTTTCGACCGTCATCTCTACGAGAAGGGCGCGCGCGTGCTGCACATGCTGCGCCGGCTGGTGGGCGACGAGCTCTGGTGGAAGGCAATCAACCGCTACGTCACCGCGCACTACGCGAAAACCGTCGAAACCGTCGATCTCCAGCGCGCGTTCGAGGAGACGACCGGACGGGCGCTCTCCTGGTTCTTCGAGCAGTGGGTCTTCAGGGGCGGCCACCCCGACGTCGACGCGTCCTACGAGTGGATCGACGACAAGAAACAGGTCAAGCTCACGGTCGCCCAGAAGCAGCCTCCCGACGACCTCACGACGCTCTTCCGGCTGCCGCTGCAGTTCAAGATCGCGACGAGCGACGGCGAGTACGTGCACGAGATCGAGCTGGCGACGGCCGAGCAGACCTACTGGTTCAGCTGCGCCGACAAGCCGAAGTTCGTCTCGCTCAACCCCGAGAACGCGACGCTCGGAAACTGGAAGCTCAATCCCGGGCGCGAGCTGCTGGCCAACCAGCTCAACCTCGACAAGGACGTCATGGGGCGCGTGTTCGCCGCGCGCGCGCTGGCCAAAGACAGCTCCCGCCAGAGCGTCGACGCGTTGGGCGAGGCGCTCGCGCGCGAAAAGTTCTGGGGCGTGCAGCTCGAGATCTGCGAGGCGCTGGGCGAGATCGGTTCGCCGCGCTGCCAGGAGTATCTCGTCAAGAACTGGGCCGAGATACGGCATCCCAAAGCCCGCAAATCGGCCATCCGGGCGCTGGGCTTGTTCCGGAACGAGGCGACGCTCGAGGTGGTCGAGCGCGCGCTGAAGAGCGATCCGAGCCCGCTCGTGCAGTATGAGGCGGGCATCGCGCTGGGCAAGATGAAGACGAGCGGGATTTTCGAGAAGCTCTCGGCGGCGCTCGGGAAGCGAGACTCGTGGCACGACTACTACGATCGCGGAGTCATCCAGGGCATGGCCGAGCTTCGCGCGGATGACCGCGTGCTTCCGTTGATCTTGAAGTGCACCAGGCCGGGGCAGTCGATATTCCTGAGGCGGGACGCGGTGGACGCGCTGGCTCGGTTCGGGGCCGCGCGCCCGGCGGTCGTGATCGACACGCTGATGGAGCTCACTCGAGACACGAACTTCTTCGTCCGGCTGCTTGCCGTCGACGCGCTTGCGCGCCTGGGCGACGATCGGGCGGTGCCCGCCCTCATGCGCGTGGCCGACTCGGTCG
>JACQAX010000118.1 GCA_016194795.1 Deltaproteobacteria bacterium
GTGTTGACGGCGTTGTTGAGCTTGTCCTGGGCTTCCTGCGCCTTGGCCGGATCGTCCTTGGCGATGTCGTTGATCAGGCGCTGGGCGTCGTCGCTCTTCACGAAGCCGGTGTCGGCGTTCACCTGGATGGTGACGACGGGAACGGCCACGGCGAGCGTGAGCTTTTCGGTCGCGCCGACGGCGAGCACGGGAACCTTGGCGTTCACGTACGTGTTGACGACTCCGGACGTGCCGCCGGCCGGGCTATCCGGGTCGAGGCCCATCTGCTTGACCTTGCCCTCGGTGATGGCCTTGAGGGTGGCGTCGTCCTGGCCGTCGATGATGTCGCGCCAGCTTACAGCCTTGTTGAGCTTGTTGCCCAGCAGCTCGGCGCCGCCCGAGCCGCCCCACTTCTCGTCCATGTACATGACGAGGTCTTTGAAGCGGGGGTTACGGACGCCGCGAGGAAGAACAGCCGTCGTTTCGAAATCGAACGGGGCTTTCAGATCGGCCGCGACAGCCGTGGTGGCAAGCAACAAGCTCAACAAATACTGCAGTTTCATTTTAGTTCCCGATTTCCTTGCGAAGCGCCTTGGCATCGCCGATCAGGTCGACGTATTCGGCGACGCGATCCGCGTTGTACTTGGCCGGTTCGTTCTCGAACTGGATGACGAAGTCGAGCACCTGGCGCGCTTCGGCCTTCTTGCCGTTGGCGACGAGCACTTCGGCGAACCAGATCGCGTTGAGCGTTTCCGGATACGCCGCCGACTTGGCGACGGCTTCGCGGAAGAGCTCTTCCGACTTGCGGTTGTCGCCGCCGAACATGCCCGGCAGGCGGAAGTACATGCGGCCCAGCGTGCGGTTGGCGCCGTAAGCTTCGTATTCCTTGCCCGGGACGTTCTTGCCGTCGACGACCGCGCCCTTGGTGAGGACGGTCTCCATCGTGCGGCGCAGGTTGTGGCGCTCGCCGAGCGACTTCATGATGCCGTTGGCTTCGGCCCAGCGGCCGAGGCTCACGCCGTACCAGTAGTAGCCTTCGGCGCGGTCTTTAAGCAGGTTCTTGGCCTTCTCGGCGAGGCTCTTCGAGTCGCCGAAAACGCGGATCTTGTCGTCGTCCTTCTTGAGGCGCGTGCCGACGAAGTACGTGCAGCGGGCCTGGAGGACGAGGCCGTCGAACTTCTCGTTGTCGTTGGCGGCGAGCTTTACGGCTTCGGCGGCCTTGTCGGCGCAGCTCTGAGCGGAGCCGTCTTTCGCGCGGCCGTTGAAGTCGTCGAACGCGGCCTTGTACTGTGAAGCGAAGTCGGCGGCGCTCGCGTAGCGGCCGAATGGCAAGGCGCCGGTGGAAACGAACGCGAACGCGAACACGACCGCGGCTGCGGTCGAAGCAATGAGTCTCATGAACCCCCCTTGGGTCTGTGTGTTGAGTTTAGTACCCCACCAAACTACGAATTATCTGCGGTGCGTTATAGTTTGTTACAGGGAAGGTGGCAAGGGGAATGTGATCCAAAAAACACGATTTTGAACCGGTGCACCGGTACGACACAGCCGTGTCCAACCGAAAAGTCCCGGAATGGAACCAGCCGGCGCGCCAAACGAGTTTTATTTGGCGATGCCGCCGAGCTTGCGCGCGAGCGCGGCGAAGGTCTGCGCCTCGTTGCGGGGCACGTCGCGCAGGCCCGGCAGGATGCGCTCGAGCTCGCGCACGGCGCCGACGTAGTCTTTCTGGATCGCGAGCAGCTTTCCGAGCAGCAGCTTCGAGGCCGTGTTGCTCGCGTCGATGCGCGCGGCGCTCTTGCACGCGTCGATCGAGCGCTCGAGATACAGCCGCACCAGCTCGAGCGAGCGGTCCGGGTTGAGCGGCGAGAGCTGCTGGGCCTTCGTGAGCAGCGCCTCGCCGTGATCGAGGTTGTGCTGCGAGACGTAGAGCGTGCCGAGCATCGAGAGCGCCGTCACGTGGTTCGGGTTGAGCGCGAGCGCGCGCTTGAGCATCTGCTCGGTCATCGCGGGATCGGGCTTGCCGGCGTAGTACTGCGCGGCCTTCACGAGCGGAGCCGGGTTGGTCGGAGCGGCGCCGGCCGCTTCCTGAAAGTTCATCTCGGCGTCGCGATAGCGCCGCTCGCGGACGGCGAACCGCGCCTCGGCGACGAGCAGGCGCCACGGGTCTTTCGGCATCGCCTTCCACGCCAGGTACTTGTCGACCGCCGCCTTCAGATCCGCGGCCGCGAACGGCTTGTAGAGAACCGCGTCGACCTCGAGCTCCTGGGCCAGGGCCTCGAGCGCCGGGCTCTTCTGCTCGAGGGCGACGATGAAATACAGCTCGTCGTCGGCGTCGCTCGGGCCGCCGAGCTCCTTCACCAGCCGGAACACCGACCCGTCGACGAGATCGACCTCGGCGATGACGATGTGGATCTGGTTTTCCTGGAACGCCCGCAGCGCCGTCGACATGTTCGAGGCGTAATGCGTGGCGAACTCTCCGAGCGTCCGGAAATACTGGTCCATGACGTCTTTGAGTAGGATGCGCGTGCCGACGTTCAGGATGCTGGTGCGTCCCTGACCGGCGTTCGCGGGATCGTGCGAGCTCATTCCTCTCAAGTTTGAAGCATCCCGCCTAAAACACTAGAGGCAAATCTTTCCATTTGGGCTATAGTTGACTCATGTCAACCACCAAAGAACACAAGCCTTTTGTCGCCGCGTCCGCGAAACTGCCCGAGCTCACCCCGATCGCCGTTCTGATGGGCGCGGTGCTGGGAATCATCTTCGGCGCCTCTTCGTTGTACCTGGCGCTCAAAGTGGGCATGACGGTGAGCGCGTCCATCCCGGTGGCCGTGTTGTCGATCACCTTGTTCCGCGCCTTCGCGCGGATGTTCGGCCTGCGCAAGGCGACGATCCTCGAGAACAACATCGTCCAGACGACGGGCTCGGCCGGCGAGTCGATCGCCTTCGGCGTCGCCGTGACGATGCCGGCGCTGCTCATCCTCGGGTTTGACATGGAAGTCGGGCGCATCATGCTGGTGGCGGTGCTGGGCGGCCTGCTCGGCGTGCTCATGATGATCCCGCTGCGCAACTCGCTGATCGTGGAAGGCCACGGCGAGCTCACCTACCCCGAAGGCACGGCCTGCGCCGAGGTGCTCATCTCCGGCGAAAAGGGCGGCGCGACGGCCGCCATGGTCTTCTCGGGCTTCTTCATCGGCCTTTTCTACAAGATCGCCAACGTCGGCATGAAGCTGTGGAACGACACGCCCGAGAAGGCCTTCAGCTTCTTCAAGGGCGCCGCGGTGTCGGGCGAGATCTCGCCCGAGCTGCTGGGCGTCGGCTACATCATCTGCCCGCGCATCTCGGCGGTCATGGTGGCCGGCGGCGTGCTCTCGAGCTGGGTGCTCATCCCGGCGATCATGCTCTTCGGCGGCGGCCTCACGCAGCCGCTCTTTCCGGCGACCAAGCTCATCTCCCAGATGGAGATCATGGAAGTGTGGAAGAACTACGTGCTCTACATCGGCGCGGGCGCCGTGGCCGCGGGCGGGATCATCAGCCTCGGCCAGAGCCTGCCGACGATCATCAAGTCGGCGGCGGCCGGCCTCAAGAGCCTGAAAAAAGCGGGCGTGAAGGCCTCGGGCGCCACGCGCACCGAGCGCGACCTCTCGATGCAGTGGGTGGTGTTCGGCAGCCTGGGCCTGATCGCGATGATCGTGCTCTCGCCCTCGCTCCACATGAACCTGCTCGGCGCCATCATGATCGTGGCGTTCGGCTTCCTCTTCGTCACCGTCAGCTCTCGCCTCACCGGCACGATCGGCTCCAGCTCGAACCCGATCTCAGGCATGACGGTAGCGACCTTGCTCATCACCAGCCTGATCTTCCTCATCCTCGGCTGGACGAGCCCGATGTACCGGGTCACCGCCCTCAGCGTCGCGGCCATCGTCTGCGTCGCGGCCTCCAACGGCGGCACGACCTCGCAGGACTTGAAGACGGGCTTCCTCGTCGGCGCCACACCCCGAGCCCAGCAGCTCTCGCTGCTCGTCGGGGCGATCACTTCGGCGCTGGTCATCGGCTACACGCTCAACTACCTCAACGACGCGTACACGATCTACTCGAAGAAAGACCTCCCGCGCATCACCCTCGACACGAGCGCGCTCTCGGTGAAGGAACACGTCGGCGGCCCCGAAGGCACGCGTGACCCGAAGGAATACTTCGTGAAGCACGTCACCGCGGCCGAAGCCGCCTCGGGCACGCTCACCGGCGTCTCGCCGGGCAAGTACCTCATCGACGACGCCGGCCACTTCGCCTACCTCGTCGACCCGGGCATCAACGGCGCCCTCAAGACGCGCGACGACGGCACGAAGGTCGAGAAGTTCACGGCCCCGAAGGCGCGCCTCATGTCGCTCATCATCGACGGCATCCTGTCGCGCAAGCTGCCCTGGAGCCTCGTGCTGCTCGGCGTGGCGATCGCGCTGGTGCTCGAGCTCTGCGGCATCGCCTCGCTGCCCTTCGCGGTCGGCGTCTACTTGCCCCTGTCGGCCTCGACGCCGATCTTCGCGGGCGGGATGATCCGCTGGATCTCCGACCGCCGCTCCAAGCGCAAGGAAGAGGACGCCGACACGAGCCCGGGCGTGCTGCTCGCCTCGGGCCTCATTGCCGGCGGCTCGATCGCCGGCATCGGCCTGGCGCTGCTCGCGATCAACGAGGGCCTGGCGCAGAAGCTCGACTTCAGCTCGTTTCCGCTCTCGGGCAGCGATCTCTGGGCGATGGTGCCTTTCACCTTGATGTGCGCGTACTTGTATAAGGTCGGCGCGTCCAAGCTGAAGTCACGCTAAAGTTCCGGTCGTGGTCTTCCGATAAGACAATCGGGAGACCACATCGTGAAAAAGAAGACCAGGACCAGAATCGGCTCGCGCCCCAGGAAAACCCGCGACGTGTACAACGATCGCTGGACGCGCCTCGCCTGGCTCGTGCCGGTCGTTCTCATGACCATCGCCTTCGGCGCCGTCTTCACCCCCACGCACCACAGCCTGGCGAAGTATCCGGTCGCGCTGAGCTCCGCGCGGCTCGACACCCTTTTCGAAACGGCCGCCCGCCTCAAGACCGGCGAGCGCCTCGCCTTCTGGAGCGAGCAGCTCTACAAGGACCCGACGCTGCTGGCACCGCTCGGCCGCGGCCCCACGATCGACGATACGGCGCCGGTGTTTCCGCGAACCTATGACTGCACGACGTTCGTCGAGACGGTCGCGGCGCTGGCGCGCTCCGAGGGCGGGCGCGAGCTCGCCGACAACGTCATCGCGATCCGCTATCGCGGCGGCAAGGTCTCGTACGAGACCAGAAACCATTTTCCGGAAGCCGACTGGATCCCGAACAACGAGCGCTCGGGCGTGCTCCACGACATCACGACCCGCGTGGCGCGCAAGACGGGGTTTCTCGTCTCGTTCGCCAGCAAGGACATCGACAAGCTCGCCTGGTTCAAGGCGCAGGGCGCGCCGAGCCGCGTGCTCGCCTCGAGCGGCGGCGTGACCGAGCCGATCACGGCGCGTGTGCCGTACGTCCCCTTCGAGCACCTGGGCAGCGCGGTGAAGAACGTGCCGGAAGGCGCCGTCGTCAACGTCGTCCGCCAGAGCGACGACGCGCACCCGGTGCTCATCAGCCACCAGGGCTTCATCGTGTGGAAAGGCGACGTGGCTTTCTTACGCCACGCCGCGCGCAACAAGGGCATTGCCGAGGTGCCCTTCGCCCGTTACGTTGAGTCGATGCGCAACCAGCCCTGGCGGGTGGTTGGCTTCAACTTCAACGCGTTCAATTGAGCGAACAATTCTTTTCCCTCACTCCTGACCTCATCCTCGACGTGGTGGAGCGCGCGGCTCTCGTGCGCGCGACCGGGCGCACGCTTGCGCTGAACTCGATGGAAAACCGCGTCTACGAGCTCGAGCTCGAGGACGGCTCCCGGATCGTCACGAAGTTCTACCGCCCCGGCCGCTGGACCGCCGAGCAGATCCTCGAGGAGCACGCCTTCGTCGCCGATCTCGCCGCCAACGAGGTGCCGGCGGTCGCGCCGCTGCCGCTTTCGAACGGCTCGACGCTCGAGAGGTCCGACGACGGGATCTTCTTCGCCGTTTTTCCGAAGACGCGCGGGCGAATATTGCAGGAGCTCGACGACTCGCGCCTTCAACAAGTAGGGCGCCTGCTCGGGCGCCTCCACAACGTGGGCGCCGCGAAAAAGGCGGCCCACCGGTTGGCGCTCACGCCTGACACTTACGGCTGGCGCTCGCTCGAGCTGCTGGCCTCGAGCCCGCTCCTCGACGCACAGGCCGGGCCCCGTTACCGGGCGGCCGCCGAGCGCGTGCTGCGAGCGTGCGAAGCCGTCTTCACCCGGGTGGCGGCGCGCCAGCTCCGGCTGCACGGCGACTGCCATCTGGGAAACGTGCTCTGGCAGGACACGGGTCCCTTCTTTCTCGACTTCGACGACATGGTGACCGGCCCGGCCGTGCAGGACGTCTGGCTCGTCGTGCGCGGGCGCGACGAAGAGGCGCAGCGAAGCCGGGAGGTGCTCTTGCGCTCGTACGAAACCATGCGCGAGTTCGACCGCTCCGAGCTCGCGCTCATCGAGCCGCTGCGGGCGCTGCGCATCATCCACTACTCGGCCTGGATCGCCCGTCGCTGGGAAGACCCCACCTTCCGCCACGCCTTTCCCGACTTCGGCTCGCAGAGGTACTGGTTCGAGGAGCTGGCGACGCTCGAAGAGCAGGCCGACCTCATCACCGGAACGTGATCGAGAGCCCCACGCCCTTGTCGGCGCGCGCGTTGTAATCGAGGATGATGTCGTACCAGGCGTGGGCGAAGACGTTCTTGCGCAGATCGTGGTCGTTGCGCTCGGCCTGCCAGCAGAACGCGAGCCCCGAGAGAAAACGCCCGCCGAACACCAGAAAGTCGCCGTCGAGCGCGCGCCCGTTGACGAGATGAAACGCGGCGAAGGCCGCCGACGAAACCGTGGCGCCGGCCACGCGCGCCCAGAAACGCTCGAGCGGCAGGCTCTCGAACGCGTCGCTCAGCACGGGATGCAGATAGCCCCGAAACAGGCCCTCCTCGCCCATCCCCACGAACGCGTAGAACGGCGGCACGAGCCACTTCGAGATGCTCGGGTAGCCGAGCTCGCCGTAGCGGCGCTGGAACGGATGGCTCGCGAACGCGACGCCGACGGCGCCGGCGCTCACCGGGTCCCAGAGGTTGAGAGGGTTGAAGGCCGCGGCGTAGTCGGCGAGCGGCCCGTGGTCGGGCACGTCGCGCGCGCCCGCGCCGCGATACGCGTCGTAAACGTTGTACTGCCAGAGATCGAAGCTCGCCTGCCCGAAGAACGTGCTCCGCGACGAGAGCCCCGCGACGACCGCCGCAAGCCACGCGGCGCCCTCGAGCGGCCGCCCCGTGATCATCTGCCCAAGCCCCGGCACCAGGCTCAACGCTCCCGCCGCCGCCGGCGAAACCCTTGCCGGCACCGGTCTCTCGCCGCCGGACGCGTCGTCGGCACGCGCCGGCCGGGTGGCCCCCGACGCAAGCAGCCCGAACATCGCGATGAGTACGCCGATCCGCATTCCGCTGAGCGCGTCAGTGCGACGAGGCGCTGGTCTGCGGGCGCGCGTTCCAGAGCACGGCCATGAGCACCGCGCCGATGGCCGAGAAGCCGATCATCGTCGGCCCCCACGAGCCCCAGCCGAAATGCTCGAGCAGGTAGCCCATCCCGATGCCGACGAACGAGCCGGCCAGGTACTGCATGCCATCGAAGAGGCCGCAGGCGGTGGCGGCGGCCTTTTTGCCGCCGAAGTCCATCGAGGCGGTGCCCGAGAGCATCGAGTGCACCATGCTGATGGCGAACGAGTTGGCGATGAAAGCCAGAATGATCCAGTCGAGGCTCGGCGATCTCCAGACGACCGCGAGCGAGAGCACCTGGATGGCGTAACCGATGAAGGCGACCGGCGGACGGCGGCCCTTGAAGGCCCAGTCCGAAAGCATGCCCGCGCAGAACGCGCCGGCGATGCCCGCGAGCACGACGCCGGTGGCGCCCTTGGCGAAGACGGCCGACTTGAGCGACAGGTGCTGGGCCTCGGTCATGTAGCGCGGGAACCACTGCTCGAAGCCGTGGCGCACGAAGCCCGTGCAGAACTCGGCGGCCGCGATGGTGAGCGTGACCGGGTTGGTGAAGATCTTGCGCAAAACGTACTTCACGCTCACGGCCTCGGTGTCGCCGCTCGAGGCATCCTGCACGTCGAGCTCGGGCAAGCCGCAGTCCTCAGGGGCGTCGCGTACGACGGCATAGGTGAGCAAGGCGAGCACGCCGACGATGGCCGACGGGATGAAGAACACCCACTGCCACGGGAGCGCCGCCACGATCGCCGCGCCCAGGAAGAAAATCAGCGCCCGCCCGCCCTGGATCATGCTGCCGAAGATCGCCGAGAACACGCCGCGCTCGCTCACGTGGAACCAGCCCGCGTTCACCTTGATGAGCGACAGCGCGCTGTACGACTGGAAGTACGAGTTGAGCGACCACATGACGGTGAAGTACATGAGAAGGAACTGGCCCTTGCCCAGAAAGCCCAGGTAAGCGCCCATCCCGAAAAGGAAGTTGAAGACCATCGCGCCGAGCGCGCCGATGAGCATCGACTTGCGTCCGCCCATCTTGTCGGCGATCGGGCCGTTGAACATCGCCGAGAAGCCGTAAAGAAGCAGGGCGCCGCTGATGATGGCGCCGATCTGGGTCTTGTCCCAGCCGTACTGCTTGGAAAGCTCGGCGTTGGCCATCGAGAGGTTGTAGCGGGCCATGTACATGCCGGCGTAGGTCGTGCCCAGCGTCAGCCAGTTGGCGGCGCGGCGCTTGCGGAACTCCGGGGAGTGCCCCTGGGCCAGCTTTGTCGGATGGCCGGACTTTTTCGCCGTGACCTTGCGTGGCTCCGCCATCTTTCTCTCCACCGTGACTTCCATGCGCCCCCCTACCTATAGGGGAACGACTACAACCGCCCGAGCTACTTTGTCCAGACGTCCGAGACGGCGCGGGCCTTGGAATCGTTTCGACCCAGCGTGCCAAGCTCAAAGACGTCCTCGACGGTGCGCAGAAGGTCGTAGTGGGTGTATCTCGCCGTCGAGCGCGCGCCGGCGCGGACGCCCGCGCCCCAGAAGAGCGAGTAGATCTGGTTGTCGTGGCCACCGTCATCCTCGTCGAAGGTGACGACGAAGAGCAGCCCGTCGGTGAAGCGATGGTCGGCGAGCAGCGGCGTGAAACGCTTGGCAAGCCAGCGGTCGGCGAACTTCACGCCGGTGTCGTGGCCGTTGTCGTTGTTGTCGGGGATGTAGAGCGCGTAATCGGGCAGCGCGCCGTTGCGCACGTCCTCGTCGAGCTGGGCGGCGTTGACGATGCGCGCGCAGCGATCTGGCTTTTCCTGCACGTTCTTGTAGCTCAGGAACGGGACGTGGCGCCGGGCATACTTGCCTCGAGCGCTCCCGAGAAAACAGTTCCCCGGATAGCCCTCGGCGTAAACCTTCCAGCTCCGGCCCTTGGCTTCGAGCAGATCGCCGAGATGAGTGGCGTCGATCGTCTTCTGCCAGTCGTTGTGGATCCCCCAGGTCGAACCCGACGTCAGCGCGACGTAGTTGGGATACGACGGGTGCGTCTCGGCGCGCAGGTCGAGCGTGGCGCCCTCCGCGGCGAGCTTCTTCATATAAGGTTGGCGGATAGCCGCCTCCTCCGACTCGTTCTCGAGGATCACGATCAGCACTTTCTGGAAGGGCGCGGCCTGCGCCTGCAGGCATCCCAGCAACGCGAGCGCCGAAAGAACGAGCTTCATTTGAGCTTCACTCCCATGGTCAGTCCCTCGCCGGTCGGCAGGATCGTCGCGCGAAAGCGCCCGCCCCGGGCGAGCTCGCGATTGAAGGCCTGGAGGCCGCGGATATTGGCCTCGTCCTCGGCGTCGTCGAACTTCTCGTCGGCGATCATGCCCCAGCCGAAGGTGTTGTCGCCGAGCACGACGCCGCCCACGCGCAGGTGGTCGGCCGCCCAGGCGAGATAGCGCGGATAATTGAGCTTGTCGGCGTCGATGAAGACGAGATCGAAAGGGCCGTGCCGGTCGATCGAGGGGAGCTTTTCGACGGCGGATCCCACGATGGTTTCCACGCGATCGGCGACGCCGGCCTTGCGAAACGACTCGCGGGCGACCTCGGCATGGCGAGGCTCGACGTCGAACGTGTAAAGCTTGCCGCCGGGCCCGAGCGCCCGGGCGATGGCCGTGCCAGAATAGCCGCCGAGCGTCCCGATCTCCACCGCGTTGCGCGCCCCAACCGCTCGCGTCAGCGTTTCCAGGTGAAGCGCGTCCATCGTTCCCACCTGGATGGCGGGCAGGCCCGCGGCGACCGAGCGCTCGCGGATCTCGGCGAGCACCGGATCTTCGGGTTGAAACGTCTCGACCGCGTAGCGCGCCAGGCGCTCGTCGGTCTGCATGAAGGATTTTTCCATGGTCGGGCCCAGGCCTCTCATCGCAGGGACGACACGCCGTAAGTGTTGGCGATCAGCGTTCCCGCGTCGACCCAGATATTACCGTCTTCGACCTGCCAGTCATCAGAATACTTCTTGTAGCCGACGCCCCAGCTGTTGCGGACGAGGTACTGGCAACGCTCCAGGCCGTGGTCGTCGCGGACGAGGCGGCGGCCGATGACGAGCGAGGCGTGCCGCATAAAGCTTCTCGGGCTCGGCGCCGCCTTTCGGGCGATACTCGTCGCACGCCGGAAACTTCTCCTTCAGGCGATGCTCGGCGGTGCAGCCGGCCGAGACCACGCCGCGCAGGAACGGAATCGCCTCGCCGCGCTCGAGCAGCTCCACGAGCTCGGCCTGCGCGGGAACGAGCGCGTCGGGCAGCGCGAGCTGCTTGCGCAGGATCGTGTCCATCTCCTCGAGCAGCGCCTGGCGCATCGCCGGGTCGCCCTTGATCATGTGGAAGTTGTCGTAAATCGCGCGGAGCTGCGCGATCGAGTGGCGGGCCTTGGTGCCCTTGAACGCGTCGCCGATGACGCGATCGTCGCACGAGCCGCGCTCACGGATGGCGTTGACCGCCTCGCAGGGCCGGCCGAAGTCGATCGAGTCGTCGGTGGTGTCGAAGGACATGCCGTCGTCACCCGACGAGCTGGCCGCGTCGCCCTTCGGCGCGCGCGCGTCGAAAGCCGCCTCGAGCGCGGACGTGAGGTGCTCGAAGTTTTCGTCGCCACCGTCTTTCGGGTTGGTGAAGCGCCAGGCATCGATGAGCTGCGCGCCCGCGTACGCGTAACAGGTGTTGAGCGCGCCCTGGTTGGGCACCGGAATCTGCGCCATCGCGGCGACTTTCACGTCGCCGCACTCGAGCGCGGCGCTGGTCTCCGCGACGGCCGCGGTCGCCCCAAGCAGGAACGTCGCAAGAAACAGAACCCCGAATTTCGTGCCCATCAACCCCTCCCCTATACCGGGGCGGGTCATCTCAGAATGGACACGTTTTGACAAGACGCGTTATGCTGCTTTTGGCGCTTCCTGGCTATTGCGCGAGCGCTTCAGATTCGACGTTCCCCGGCCGCTCGCCCAGTGCGGCAGCAGTGGCTTGCGCCCCATCTCACAACGCGTCTCGGTCGTATGGCTCATGTGTCCCTTCATATTTTTCCCCCGTGGCCGCTTAGAGCAATCGACGTGCCAGACGTGATTTCAATGAGTTAGAGCCCCCGGCTGCGTTATGCAATTGCAACGTGCATCGCGCCCTGCACTACCGCCACTCGAAATCGGCCAGGAGCGCGGCATGGTCGGAGAGCGCCGCCCAAGGCCCCCGATGGAGGCATTTCGCGAGCCGGGGCTCGAGCCCGTGGAAGTAGATGCGGTCGAGGCGCAGAACCGGCATTCGGGCCGGAAAGGTGCGGGCATGCCGGTGGTGGCGGGTCTGGTAGGCCTCGTCCAGACCGACCTGGTGCTTGAAGAGCCGCGACAGGCGCAACGTCCAGTCGTTGAAGTCTCCGGCCACGACGAGGCCCTGGCCGAGCTCGACGGTGCGGCGGACGCGGTCGCAGAGCCGGCGCGCCTGGTACTGCCGATCGCGCTCGAGCAGCCCGAAATGCGCGCACATCAGATGCAGCTCGGGGCGGCTCTCGAACGGCCTCACGACGGCGTGGAGAATCCCCCGGCGCTCGAGCTTGGTCGTCGAGACGTCCTCGTTCTCGTAGCTCAGGATGGGGTGCTTGCTCAGGATCGCGTTGCCGTGGTGGCCCTCGTCGTAGACGGCGTTGCGGCCGTAAGCAAAATGCGGCCAGAGCGCCTCGGCGAGGAACTCGAACTGCGCGACCCAGGGCCAGCCGCGCACGCGGCGCTCGTGGCCCCGGTGCTCGCCGAGCACCTCCTGCAGGAAGAGAAAGTCGGGCGCGACCGAGCGGATGGCCTCGCGGATCTCGCGCAGCACGAAGGCTCGGTTCCTCGCGCTGAAGCCCTTGTGGATGTTGTACGAGAGCACGCGAAAACGTTTCATCGGAGCAGGCTTCCGCAAACGAAGGCGGCCGACGCCTCGAGCGCCGCGAGGAGAACGGCGCCGAGCGCGAACCAGCGCACCGGAATCGAAAACACCCCCTGGTAGATCACCTTGGCGCGGAAGCTCAGCCGCGGGTCGGCGACGACTCGCGCGAGCACGAAGGGATGGCGCCGCCCCAGCAGCTCCGAGAGCGCGGCCGACGACTGGCGACGCATGAGCCGCCGGGCGACGTCCGGGAAAACGCGCGCCAGGACGTAGCCCAGGACGCAAGCGACGAGCAGGCTCGTGAAAACGAGCTGGAACCCCGCGCGCGCGCCGAGGCCGATGCCCGCGACGGCGGTCGCGAGCAACGTCGGGATCGGCAGCAGCCAGCTCATGCTGAGGGCATAGGCGCAGGTGAGCGCGAGGACGAGGTCGCCCGCCTCCAGGCGCAGGCCCGCCGCGCTCGCGAACGCGAGCGAGAAGCCGGGAGCGAGCAGCGAGAGCGCCCAGGCCCAGAGCGGCAGCAGGCGCCGCACGCGCGCGGCGCTACCGAGCGCAAGCCGCGACTTGATCGCGTACCCGAGCGGCACGGGCGGGTCGAAAAAGCTCTGCATCGGAAGGTGGCGCGCGCACCAGCCCTCGAACGTCCCGAAATACCCGTCCCACGACGCATGGACGTCGCGCAGGCGCATGTGGACGCGGCCGGCGCCGAGGGCCGCGGGCGCGCCGAAAAAGCGGCTCACCGCCTCGGGCCCCCAATGCTCGACGACGCGGGTGGCGAGGCGGGCGATGAGCTCGCGCGTGCCGGCGTCCTCGCCGACGAGGGTGAGCGAAAGCTCGGTGTCGAGGCGAAAGCCGCGGTTGTTGAAGTTGCTCGAGCCGATCGACATGTAGCGATCGTCGACGATCAACGTCTTCGAATGGACGTAGACGTGGCGCTCGCGCCCCCGCTCGCTCGTGAACGGGCAGCCGAGCACGAACAGGGCGCCGGTCTCGCGCGCCACCTCGGCGAGCTCGTCGAGCAGCTTCGTCTGCACCACGCCCATCATGCGGAACGCGAGCGAGCCCCCGCCACACGAGGGCACCACGAGAAAGAGCCGGAAACCCGTCCCTTTCCAGCGCCTCAGCAGCGCGATCAGCTCGTCGTTGATCCGCCGCGACCAGTAGTACTGGTTCTCGATGACGAGCTGCCGCTGGGCGTGCCGGATCAGCTCGCGAAACAGGAACTCGGTCTCGCGCACGAGCAGCGGCCGCTCGAGCCCGACGCGCGCGCGGGTGCGGCTGATGAGCACCGGATAGCGCCCGCGTCCCTCGGCCAGCGCCACGCGCTGGCGCATCGGAAACGGCGCCGAGCTGAGGTTGCGCCAGCGCCAGCCGACGTGCTCGACGATGTCGGCGGCGACCTCGCCGCGCACCTCGACGATGAGGTCGTGGTAGGGCTGGTGCTCCTCGAGCTCGTGGTGGAGCGAGCGGCGCGGATCGTCGAAACGGTGGTCCGGCGAATCCCAGCGGTCGGCGCAGATGTCGACGCCGCCGACGAAGGCGACCTCGCCGTCGACGACCACGACCTTCTCGTGGTGGGAGCCGCCGTAGGGGTGGCGGTTGTCGAAGACGAAGTGGACGCGCTCGTGGATGTTGCCCCAGACCCAGCTCTGCATCAGCTCGCGCTCGAAGACGTAGAAGTAGGCGTAGTCCCACATGAGGAAATAGACGTGGAAGTCCGGCTTCTGCGTGCAGAGCCGGACGATCAGGTCGCGAAAGCCCTCCTTGCGCTCGAGGCTGAGCTCGATGCGCGAGTCGAGCTGCCAGCCCACGAAGATGGCGTACGAGTGGGCCTGCTCGAGGGTTTCGGCGACGCGGCGGTAATAAGGCCCCGCCTCCCAGAGCACGTCCCACGACTCGCTCGTCGACGCCTTGAAGAAGCTCCGCTTCGAGAGCCCCCACGCGCCGTCTTTCTGGACAAAAAGCTTTTTCGCCTCCATCGCGCCCTCTTCGGGGCAGGACGTGCAAGACACAAACCACGGAC
>JACQAX010000119.1 GCA_016194795.1 Deltaproteobacteria bacterium
CGGCAGCCGTTGGATGGGGTGCTCGCCCGGCACCGGCGTCGGCGCGATGGGCGCCTGCGGGTCGATGGGCCTCGTCTGGTTGGCGAGCTCCTGGGCGGCCTTCTTCGTTTCCTTCAGGATGAAGTTGATCTCCACGCGCCGCGACTTGGGGCAGTCGTACTGGCCGCACGGCTCAGTCGTGTCCCCGCCGGCCACGCGCGCCGTCGGCTCCATATAGCCTTTGCCGGCAACGCTCGTACGCTCCTTGAGCTCCTGCTTGTGGGGATAGTAGCCGATCTCCTCGCCGAAGATGTAGGCGGCCACCTGGTGGGCGCGTTTCATGCTGAGATCGAGGTTGAAGATGTAGGCGACGCGGTCATGGCCGCGCGGGTCGACGTACTTTCGCTTGTAGCGCGGGCTCGCGTGCCCCGTGATGACCACGCCGGCGATCTTGGCGGCCTGCTCGGGGGAGCCGAACAGGCTCTTGGCGTAGACGGGCATGATCTTCTTGATCTTGGCCTTCGAGGCGTCGGCGATCTCGTAGGAGCCGTTCTTGAAACGGAAGACCTCGTCCATCGAGAGCGTGATCACGCCGCTCTCGGGGTCGACGGCGACGTCGACGCCGTTGTCGCGCAGGTTGCGCAGGACGCCGCCGGCGATCTGCTTTCTCATTTTCGAGAGCTCGTTGATCTCGTCGTGGGCCTTTTTCAGCTCGTCGCCGAGCGAGGCGATCGTGCGGGCCTGCTCTTTGCCCGAGCCCTGCGCGTCGTTGTAGAATTTCTTGTAGCGCTCGAGCTCGTTCTTGAGCGCGCCGAGCTCGCTGCCGGCGGCGCCGAGCTGGCCCTTCATCTTCGCCAGCGTGCCGTCGCGGCCGGCCATCTCGCGCTCGAGACCGGCGATCTCGCCCTTGAGCTTGGAGATCTGCTGGTCGCGGCCGGAGAGCTCGCCTCCGAGGCCGCCGTTGGCTCTTTTGGCCGACGCGAGCTCGCCCTGGAGCTTGGCCACGTCGCCGTCTCGGCCGGAGAGCTGTTTCTGAACGTCGCCCAGCGCCCCCTTGAGCTTGCCGATCTGCCCGTCGCGCACGGCGAGGTCCTCGGTGAGGCCGCCGACCTGGCTCTTGGCCACGCCGAGCTCGCCTTTGAGCGAGGTGATCTGGCCGTCGCGGCCCGCGAGGTCGTGCTGCAGGCCGGAGTTGCTGGCTTTGAGCGAGTTGATCTCGACGTTGCGGGCCATGACCTCTTTTTTTAGCCCGCCCATCTCGCGGAGGGCGTCGGCCAGGTCCTTGTTGAGCTTGAGGAGGCTGCCGTCGCGCGCATTGAGGTCGGCGCGCAGGTTTTCGGTCTCGTGCTTGTAGCCGGCGACCTCGCCCCGAAGCCCGTCGAGGGCCTTGCCGTCGTCGGCCACCTCTTTCTTCAGGCGGTTGATCGTGCCGTCGCGGTTGGTGACGTCCTGCTTCAAAAGATTCATCTGGCGCGAATTCTCGTCGAGCTCGGCCAGGGTTTTCTGCAGCTCGCGGCCGTTGGCCTGGAGCTCCTGGTAGAGCCGGGCGCTCTTCGACTGCTCGGTTTCAAGGGAGCGCTGGGCCTGCTCGACGGCGCTCGTCTCTTTTTCGAGGCTCTGGGTGAGCTGCTCGATCTTGGCCGCGCCCTTGTCGATCTGGGCGTCTTTGGCCTTCAGGCTGTTGTTGAGGTCCTCGAACGTGCGGGCCCAGTTGACCTTGGCCGACTCGAGCTCCTGCATCTTGATCGTGAGCGACGAGATCGCGTCGTCCTTCTCGCGCAGGCCGGTCTGCAGGCGGTCTTTCAGGTTCGAGAGATCCTTCACCTGCGTGTCGAGCTTCTGGTTGTTGTCGTAGGCGACCTTGAGCTGGGCCGTGCGCTCTTCCTGCTCCTTGATGACGTCGGTGAAGACGTTTTGCTGGGCTTCGAGGTTCTTGGCGAGGTCGCTCAGCTCTTCTTTCTTTTTCTGGATGTCGGTCAGGGTGTTCTTCACCGTCTCGGTGCGCGAGCGCGAGCGCTCCTCGGCATCCTTGGAGATATTGCCCTTGAGCGTCTCCTCGTGCTCTTTCTTGTTCATCGCGTTCTGCATCTGCAGAACCCCGGCGCGCAGGGTGGCGAAAAAGAAGAGGACGAGGAAAATCACCGACATCCCCACGAAGAGGTCGGAGTAGCTCGTCCAGAAGCTGTCGCCCATACCGGATTTTTCTACGTCTTCGCCACGATGCATGTCCTTTTTTTATCGGCATCGTGGGACGGGAAGTTGCTCGGAATTTTTTTCCAGCCGGCGCTGAATCGTTAAGCGTTAATCGATTTTTCCGCCCGCTCAACGGCAGCGCGGGCCTCGTTGGCATGGGTCTGAACCCGGAAAATCCTGCCGACGATGCCCCCACTCCAGATCCGAAACCGATCGATGTACGAGTAAGCCGCCGGCACGACGACGAGCGTGAGCAGCGTCGAGCTCACCAGGCCGCCGATGACCGCGACCCCCATGCTCACGCGCTGGCGCGAGGCCTCGTTCAGGCCGATCGCCACGGGCAGCATCCCGGAGATGAGGGCGACCGTCGTCATCAGAATGGGACGCAGGCGTTTCTCGCCGGCCTGGCGGATGGCTTCGGCGCGGCTCTTCCCCTCGCGGACGAGCTGGTTGGCGTAGTCGACGAGCAGGATCGAGTTCTTGGTCGCGATGCCCATGAGCATGATGCAGCCGATCATCGAGAAGATGTCGAGCGAGTAGCGCGTGATGAACAGGGCGAAGAAGGCCCCGCACGCCGCCAGCGGCAGCACGAGCATGATCGTCAGCGGCGTGATGAACGACTCGTAGAGCGACGCGAGCACGAGGAAGATGAACAGGATGCCCAGGCCCATCGCCGTCACCATGTTCGTCATCAGATCCTTGAAGTCCTCGGCCTGACCCACGAACGCGAAACGCATTCCGGGCGGCAGCTTCACCTGCGTCGTCATGATGTCGGTCACGTTCTTCATGACCGCGCTCATCCCGGCCCCACCGGGCGTGAGGTCGCCCGAGATCTGGATGTAACGACCGCGGTCGCGGCGCAGGATGTTGGCCGGCCCTTCGGCCTGCACGGGCCGGGCGACCGTCGCCAGCCGGATGATCGAGTTGTTCACGTTCGGCACGTAGGTCTGCTCGAAGCCCTCGCTGAGGTTTCGCTGGTCCTCGCGCAGGCGCACGCGCACGTCGTACTCGATGCCGTTTTCGCGATAGACGGCGGGCGTGGCGCCCTCGACCAGCGTGCGCAGCTCGCCGCCCACGGCCATCGTGGAGATGCCCAGGGTCTCGGCCTTGCGCGTGTCGAGGGCTACCTGCAGCTCGGGCTTGCCGGGTTTGAAGCTCGTCTCGACGTCCTTGAGGCCCGGCTCTTTGCGAATCTTTTCAAACGCCTGCGCAGCGACCTTCTCGAGCTCCTTCAGGTCGCTCCCGACGATGATGACGTTGAACGGGCGCATGCCGGCGTTGACCGCGTCGAAATCCTTCACGACCGGGTTGGCGTTGGAGTACTTCTTGAGCTGCTCGCGGACCTTGTCCTTGAACTGCGAGGTGTTCATCGTGCGGTCTTTCCGGGGCACGAGCTCGACGTAGAACTGGGCGGAGTTGGCCTCGGCCGTCGACGAGCTCCCCTGCCCGCCGCCGACGATCAGGAGCGACATGGCGACTTCCTTGTTGGCGCGGATGACGGCGTCGACCTCCTGGCTGAGCTTGCTCATCGCCTCGAGGTTGGTGCCGGGCGGGGTTTCGAGGCTGACGGCGAACTCGCCGTTGTCCTGCGGCGGCAGAAAGGTCTTCGGCACGCCGGCGATCGAGGCGATACTCAGCACGAAGACGACGAAGCTTCCCGCGAGCACCGTGAGCGGCCGCCGGAGCACGAAGCCGATGACGCGCCCGTAGGTCCGCTCCAGCCGGGCATGGAAGGCGTCGATGCCCGACGCCACTTTGCCCTTCTTGCCGTGGACGCCGCCCAGGTAGGCCGAGAGCATCGGCGCCATGGTGAAGGCGTCGAAGAGCGAGATGAGCATCGCAAAGCAGATCGTAAGGCCGAACTCCTTGAAGAACTGCCCGACGACGCCCTTCAGGAACGCGATCGGCCCGAAGACGGCGATGACCGTGAGCGTGGTCGCGATGACCGCGAGCGCCACCTCGCGCGTGCCGGTGATGGCCGCCTGGACGGGCGACATGCCCTCTTCGGCATGGCGGAAGATGTTCTCGCGCACGACGATCGCGTCGTCGATGAGCAGGCCGACGGCGAGGCTCAGCGCAAGCAGCGTCATGACGTTGATCGTGAACCCGGCCACGGCCATCAGGATGAACGCGCCGAGCAGCGAGTTGGGAAGCGCCACGCCCGTGATGAGCGTCGAGCGCACGTTGCCGAGAAACAGGAAGACGACGAGGATCGTCAGCGCGATGCCGATGAAGATCGACTCCTTCACGTCCTCGACGTTGAAGCGGATGTACTTGGAGGTGTCGCGCACGACGGTCACGCTCGGGTGGCCGGGCTCGTTTTTCATCTCCTCGTTGAGCGCGGCCACGCGCGCCCGTACGTCGTCGGAGACGCCGATCGTGTTGGCTCCCGTCTGCTTGTAGACGAGCAGCTGGATGGCTTTGGCGCCGTTGACCCAGGTGCGGGCCTTCTCGTCGACGAGCGAGTCGGTGACCCGGCCGATCTCGTCGATCGTCACGGGGACGTCGTTGCCGACGAAGTTGACGATCTGGGAGCCAATCTCCTTGAGCGACTTGAACTCGCCCATGGCGCGGAAGACGAGCTCGTTTGAGCTCTGGTTGACCTTGCCCACGGGCACGTCCTGGCCGGCCATGTTCAGGCGATTGGCGACCATCGTCGCCGAGATGTCGTGCGACTTGAGCTTGGCCCGGTCGAGCTCGACGTGGATCTCGCGCTTGCGCGCGCCGACCACTTCGACGAGGCCCACCTGGTTGACCGACTCGATCTTGGGACGCAGGCGCTCGCTTGCCAGGTCGGCCATGGCCGCCTCGGGAAGGTCGGCCTTCAGCGCGAGGATCACGATCGGCTGGTCGGCGGGGTCGATGCGCCGGACGACCGGCTCCTTGATGTCCTTGGGCAGCTTCGACTTCGTCGACGACACGCGGTCGCGGATCTGCTGCTCGGCGTACTTCACGTCGGTCTCGAGCGTGAACTGGGCCACGACCGTGCTCCAGCCTTCGCGGTTGATCGAGCTGAGCGCCTTGATGCCGGTGAGAGTTGAGATCTCGTCCTCGAGCGGCTTGGAGACGAGCGTCTCGATTTCCTTGGGGCCGGCGCCCGGATAGGCGGTGTTGACCATCACGACCGGAAACGTGACGCTCGGAAAAAGATCGACGGGCAGCCGGAGCAGCGACAGGTACCCGCAGGCCAGCATCGCCAGCACCACGCAGGTGATGAAGATCGGTCTTTTGATCGACAGGGTCTCGAGTCTCATCGGGCGCCTCCCGCCGCCGGCGTGGCGGCGAACGTCTTGAGCTGCGCGTGGATGCGCAGAATCTCGCTTTCGGAGCGGATGCGGGCGAGCGCCGCCACGAGGTATTCCTGCTCGAAGGTGAGCACCTGAAAAGCCGTGGTCTTGCCGCGCGCGAACCGGTCCTTCTCGTGGACGAGCTTCTCGCGCTGGGCGCTCTCGATGGCGCCCGAAAGCCCGTAGCGCGTCTTGGCCTCGCCGAAGGCCCGGGTCAGATCCTTCCACTGGGTCTCTTCCTCGAAAACGGCGCGCTCGTACTGGTCGCGCGCGGCCGCCCGCACGAGCTTCTGCCCGTCGCGCGAGCGGAAGATCGTGGGCAGGTCGAGCGGCGCCGTGAACTTGAGGCCCGCCACCCAGGTCGGGTGCTTGGAGCTGAGCGAGTCGCTCAGCGCCGTGCCGTCGGTCACGTCCCGGCCGTTGTAGCCCACGTTGCCGTAAAGCAGGATGTCGGGCGACAGTGTCTGGAGCATGCTCTCGGCGGTGGCCTCGTCGACCACGTCGCGCGCCCGGGCGGCCAGCGTGTCCTCGCGCGCGGGGGCCCGCTTCGGCAACTCGAGCTTCGCCACGACGGCCTCGTCGAAGGCGGCGAGCTCGTCGGTCACCTCGTCGGAGTCGAGCTCGCGCGCGGCGTTGAACGCCCGCGAGGCCGCGCGCTCGTCGTCGAGCGCGGCCTGCAGCTCGAGGCGCCGCAGCTGCAGCGCCGCCTCCGACTGGAGCAGATCGGCGCGATCGGCGAGCTGGAGGCGCACGCGGCGCGAGGTCCACTCGCGCATCTTGCCCGCGCGGTCGAGGCTCTCGCGCTCCACGCGCACGCTCTCGCGCGCGAGCGCGAGGCGGTAATAGGCGGTCTCGGCGGCGGCCAGCGCCTGTTTGGCGGCGTAAGCGGCCGAAAAGCGCGCGCCCTCGGCCTGCGCCTCGAGGCGGCGCTGGTCGGCGCGCGTCGTCGCGCCAAAGCCGTTGCGCCAGAGCGACTGGGTCAGCTCGAGCACCGGACGGGCCTCGGCAAAACGCGCCTGCGGCAGGAAGACGGGGCTCGCGCCCCGCACGTCGGTCGTCGCGAGCGTGTACGACAGGCGCGCGGTCGTCCCGGTCGTGAAGAGCTTGCTCAAGCCCAGGCTGTAGCTCGCGTACTTCGTCCGATCGCCGAGAAAAAGAGGGTTGGACGTCGGCTTCTGGTCGTCGACGAAGTGCAGGTCGCCGTCGAGCGTGGGGGCGAGCAGCAGCGTCCCCTCATCGCTGGCCTTCTCATAGCCTTCGGCCGCCTGTCTTGCGGCGCGCAGCTGCCGGTTCTGGGCGCTCACCTGGTCGAGAAAGCCCTCGAGGCCGAGTGGCGCGGCCGCGGCCGTGTTGGCGAGCAAGGCGAGCAGTGCGATCATCTGGCGACTCCTTCCACGAACAGGTCGACGAGGTTGCGCGCCGCCTTGGCGCGATAGCGCGGGTCCCGGATCGTCGTGCCGAAAAATTTCTTGCCGAGCGGGTCGCTCCGGAAAAGATGGAGGATCGCCCCGAAAAGGTAGACGCTCGCCAGGCGCGCGTCGACCGCCCCGCGCACGAGGCCGCGGCGCTGGGCGCTCTTGAAGAAGCTCATCAGATTCCTGAAGATCTCGAGAAACGTGGCCTCGAAGATGTCGGGGATGCGCGGCAGCGCCTGCTCGCACTCGCGATGGACCATCGCGCTCAGCTCGGGCTCGGCGACGTGGCACTCGATCATCTCCTCGACGAACATCGCGAGCCTGGTGCGCATCTCCTCGCGCGAGCGGGTCGGCTGGGCCGGCGACAGGATGCGCTCGGCCGCGGCCAGGCGCGTGCGCCCGAACTGCTCGAGGCAGGCGCGATAGAGCCCCTCTTTGCCCTTGAAATGGTAGCTCACGAGGCTCACGTTGCAGCGGGCGAGCTGGGCCAGCTCCTTGACGGAGGTGCCGTCGTAGCCCCGCAGCGCGAAGAGCTTTTTGGCGGCATTGAGGAGAGCGTCGCGCGTGCGATCGGGGGCGTTGACCTTTGCCATGACGCACGGAGCATATGTCCGCGCGGATGCGCTGTCAAACGTTCATTTGAAAAGTCAGAACGGTCGCTTTACCTAAGCGGCTTCCGATTCCGACTTCGGGCCCTTGGCGAACTTCTTGAGCTTGTACTGGAGAGCGCCGCGGGTGACGCGAAGAAGCTCGGCCGCGCGAATCTGGTTGTTGCCGGTGCGAGCCATCGCGGCGGCAACGAGCCGCTCCTCGATCTCGTCGAGGATCTCGGGAAGGCCTCGCTGACCGAGGCTGTTCAGCGGATCGGGAATCGTGCCCGCAGGGCCGGTCGACGGCCCTGCGCCGCGGCCACCGCCGCTCGTGATCGAGATCACCGGCGCAGTCGGCGCGGCGGCCTGCTGCGTGGCGGTCGTTTCGGTCTGGTTCGTGGTTCCGGTTTCGCCTGCGGCAAAAGTATTTTTCGGCATGGTAACTTCCTTTCGGCGGGCCCGCGGCGGTGCCTTAGGGGGCCGGCCCGGCAGCATTTTCCCCGCTGATGAAACACCCCGGAATTCCGATGAGACAGGCTGGGAGACCACTACAAGATGAATACGACCACCAGCAACCTCGCGCGCAATTTCGTTGTCTTCGTGCTCTGCCTGTTTCTCGCCTCGGGAGTCGCCGCCAAACACGCGCTGGCGCTCAAGAAGAAAACAGCGGGACGAGCCGTCGCGGCCAAAACCGAAGAGATGCTGCCCGCCACCGAGGTCAAGTCGAGCCTCGCCAGCGCCGCCGACTCCGTCACCGACATGTACGTGAGCCACGACTACAAGGCGACAAATCCCAAGGCGCACCCGGGCGAGGACATCCTATCGTTCGAGGCGCAGATCATCCGCGACTTCCACCACGGCACCGGCGTCTTCTCGCACCTCAAGGGCGTGCCCCCCGAGCAGAAGGGCTTCGTGCTTCGCCGCTACGAGGAAGGCGACAAGGACGTGACCGAGGCTATGATCGAGATCGGCAAGACGAAAGCCTACAAGCTCGTCCTGGGCATCTTCGACTTCAACCCCGCCTTCGACGGCGTCTTCAAGGACGGCGAGAAGCACAACTCGGACTTCGAGCACGCCAAGCCGAAGAACGCGCCGATGGCCGAGATGATGCAACGGCTGCAGACCGACGGCCATCTTCCCCTGAACAACACCACCCACGGCATCGTGAGCCAGCCGCTCTACAACGGCGACATGGCTCCGATCATGCACAACAAGGATCTCATTTTCATCACCTACGACACGAAGGGCGCCATCAAGGACCTCGTGCTCTTCACCGGCTCCAACAACATGACGCGCAACCCGCGCTACAACCGCATGCTCCGCATCGTCGACCCGCTGGCGATCAAGTACATCCTGGCCAACTGCCAGGAGATGGCCGAGCACTTCGCCAAGGGCGAGACAATCAAGGACATGAAGGCCCAGGGCCCGCTGAGGATCACGTATAAAGACGGCACGACGGCCGAGTACGCCTTCACCGACGGCAAGTACAACCCCAACGACCGCATCCAGGCCACGCTCGAGCGCGCCGGCAAGGGCGAGATCAAGATGAAGCGGGCCGTCTTCAGCCAATTCGTCTTCACCGACGGCGACGTGATCGAGGGGCTGCGCGGCGCGATGAAGACCAACACCGAGATGGACGTCTTCGCGGTGCTGGACGACAAGTTTCTCGCGCTCGACGAGTACGGCAAGGGCGGCGCGCTCGCCGGCTACCAGACCTCGCCCGAGCACGGCAAGGCTACGTTCGGCTTCTCCAACGACATGCGCAAACGCATCAAGGCGTTCGGCTACCAGAAGAAAGCCGAAGGGCGCGAAGAGACCGACCCCGACGGCCCGCCCCTTTCGCGCGAGGTCTGGCACGACAAGACCACCGTCCTCATCTACGAGGAGGACGGCGTCGAGTGGGTCGAGGTCTTCACGGGCTCGTTCAACCTGTCCACGAACGGCGCCAACGCCGAGCTGCAAGTGAAGTTTCGCGTTCCGGCCAAATCCGAGTTCGGCCGCATGTTCATCGAGAGCGTCGAGAAGGTCGCAGCCCTCAACCCCGAGTTCTGCGTCCCGCTCGAGACGGCCGTCTTCCGCAACTACCTCGGCAAGTTCCTCGGCCACAGCATCTTCGAGATCGCGGTGGCCAAGGTCGAGTCGATCATGAGCTCGCTCCGCGGCGGCAAGTCGAGCCAGGCGATCGAAGAGATGCGCGAGATCGGCGGCGAGCCGACGACGCTCTCCAAGAAGCTTTCGAAACCCGAGGTCGAAGGCCGCCTGAGCAAGCTAAAGAAGCTCTTCGACTGGCGAGGCAAAAACAACCTGCCGGAGCGCATCTACCCGCAGCAGTTCACGGCGGCGGCCTTCGGCATCGGCCACCCCGAGGCTTCGCCTGGACGCGTGATCCAGCAGATGCGCCAGTCGGTTTGGTCGCCGGGCGCCCAGAACGACGCGCTCGACCAGCGCGCCAAGGAAGCCATGACCGAACTCGGGCTTCCCCTCCCCTCGGAGCGTGACGCCAAAGACGGCGGCGGCGGTGGAACCGAAGGCGGCCGTCCCCCTCGTGGCCCGCGTGGCGGCGGTGGCGGCGGAAAGCGCGGCGGCAAGGGTGTTGCCGAGGCGTGCGAAGACCCGCTCGTCGATCCGAGCTTCAAGCCCGGCGACAGCGAATAGGTTAGGCCATGACCGCAACCGGTACAGTCACCCGTTAACCGGTATCCGGTTCCGGGACCGTAACCGATCCCGGAACCGCTAAGCCGCTAACCGTTACCCTGGCGTGGGATGGACTAGGCGATAGATCATGCCGCCGAGCCTGTGAGCTACTGGGATGGCTTCTTCGGCTTTAACGATCTGAAGCAGTGCTTGAGTTTCACGCATGGATCCAAACGCGAAGCGCAAGCGGTGTTCGATCTTACGCGAATCCAAGACAAGCAGCTCATCGACAAAGCTGACCACGTAGCAGCGTGCCTGTATCGCCTGGTCTACAAGCCGGCGCCGTAACCGTAACGGGTACCGGTTCCGTTAACCGGTATCCGTTACCCGTAATCCTCAAAGCTACTTATCGAAAACGCTCTCGGAAGAGATGACCGAGATCCGCTCAGGCGCAAGCCCCAGCGGGTAGGTCGAGATGACCTTATCCTCAGCCAAGACCTCGGGAGCCTTCGTCACGCCGCTCGCGTAGGAGATCTCGCACTTGGCCCCGAGCACCTGCTCGCGGTACTTGTCGGGATCGGGCGTCACCACCACCATGTCCATGCGGTCGGGATGCAGGTACTTCTTGATGACCGCGTTCACCCTGGCGTGGGTTGCCGCCTGCGCGCCCTTTTGAAGGCGCGCCAGGTAGTCGCCCTTGAGGCCGTAGAAGACCGAGTCCACCGCGTAGCCCAAGCGACGCTCAAGTCCCGTGGCAAGCAGTGGCGCGTTGCCCACGAGATGGCTCTTGGTGAGGTCGAACTCCGCCTTGGTCAGGCCCTCGGTGGCGAGCAGGTTGGTCTCGCGATAGATCTGCCGGAGCAGGAAGCACCCGTTGGGCATGGTCGTCGGGCGCGCCCAGACGGTAAAAGCCTGGCGTGTGCGCGCCGCCTGCGTGGGCTCGCTCAAGTGATGGCCGCCGGCCGGAAAATCCTCGGCGTACGAGTAGGTGCCGTAGTTCAGGCCGCGGATCTCGCGCACGTGGCTCATGAGGCGGCCGACGAACGAGCGGTGCTTGCCGAACGCCCAGCTCGCCAGATACAGGTCGCCGAACTCGGGGCTTGCGCGGTTGAGCGGGATCGGCTGACCGAGGTGCGCGCCGACGGCGTCGAACGGCCCTTTGACGATCGTAAGCCTCACGCCCTCTTTGGCGGGCGCCGCCGGAATCTCGGCGCGGTCGCTCGTGCCTTCGGGAAGCTTGCCAAACGCCGCCTTGGCACGCGCAAGCAGGCGCGGGCTCACCACGCCGGCAATGCCGACGGTGAGCCTGCGGCGCGTGAACATCGAGCGATAGAACTCGCGAACCTTGTCGATGGTCACGCCGCCCACGCCCTTAACCGTGCCCTGCACGACGTGCGCGTAGGGATGGCTCGGGCCGTAGATCACCTGATCGAGCGCGGCCTTGCCGAGCTCTTCCTGGTCTTCGCGCGGCAGCTGCTTTGAAAGCGCGTCGAGCTCTTCGGCCTTCAGGCGATCGAGCTCGGCCGGCGCGAACGCCGGCGCGAGGATGAGCTGGGCCAGCACGCCGAAGACGGTCTCGGCATCGGCTCCCGTGGAGGTGACCGAAAGCGAGACCTGCTCTTTTTCGGCGCTCACGCCGATGTCGGCCGAAAGCGGGAAGAGAAAATCCTCGAGCTCGGCGCGCGTGCGCGCCGGGAGCTTCATGCCCGCGATGGTCGCCGCCGCGACTCCCCCCTCGCGCAGCATCCGCGCCGTGAGGTTGGCCAGGCCCTCGTCACCCTTGGGGTCGTCGGCCGAGCCGACGCGGAAGGTGATGTTGAAGGTCGTGATCGGGAGATCCGAGCTCTTCATGAGGACGAAACGCGGCGAGACGCCCGAGGCGAGAGCCGCGCTCGACGAGACGGAGAGTGCCAGCAGAGCGATGAAGATGTTTTTCATTTTGCACCGTGGAGGGTGACGGTCGTCTTGTGGTTATTGGTAAGATGCGCTCGGGCTACCGCCATGAGCGTCTTGGGCTCGACGTCGCGCAGGCGCTCGAAAATGCGATCCAGCACGCCGAGATCCGGCTCGAAGTTCGTGTACCACGAGACGTTTTTGGCCAGCGCTTCCGGGCTCGCGAACCAGCCCGTGAGCGCGGCGTTCTTGAAACGCTTCTTGGTGGCATCGAGGCGTTCCTGCGAAGGCTCCTTGGCACGAACGCTCTCGAGTGTCTTGTCGACGGCGGCTCGCAGCTCCTTCTCTTTGCCTTCACCGGCCTCCGACAGCCTGAGCGACACGAGCCACAGCCCCGGATCGACCGTCTCTCCGCCGCCCGCCGAAACCGAGTCGAGCCACTTCTTCTCGAAGCGGAACTCCTTCTGGAAGTCGGAGGTGACGCCGAAGAGCATCTCGGCAAGCAGCCCGAGGGCTTCCGAGTCGGTCGTCTTCGTGCTGAAAGCCGGCACCTTGAACGCAACCTCGAGGCGCGTCTGGGTGGGCTTGTCGAGCCGGACGTCGGCCGAGCGGCTATCGGTCTGTTCAGGCTCGACCGGTATTTCGACCGGTGCCTCGGGCTTGCCTTCGGCCCACTTTCCGAACTCTTTTTCGATATCCTTCAAGCTCTTGTTGAAGTCGATGTCGCCGACGAGCACGACCGAGACGTTCGACGGGCGATAGTACCGCCGAAAGAAAGGCCAGACGTCGTTGTAGCGCTCGGTGAACTTCACGACGTCTTCTTTGTAGCCCATCGTCGTGTGCCCGTAGGGGTGCACCTTGAAGGCGGTCGCGGCCATCTTCTCCTCGAGCAGGAAGTCGGGCTGGGCGACGTCTTTGTTGTACTCGCCAAGCACCGCTCCGGCCTCGTCGCGCAGCGCCTTCTCGTCGAACTCGAGGTTGGCGAAGCGATCGGCCTCGGCCGCCAGGATCTTCGGCAAATAGATCGAGGCCACGACGCCGTGGTAGTCGGTCATCTCGTTGGAGGTCCAGGCGTTGTTCTCGTTGCCCAGGCGCACGTAGAGCTCGCCGAACTGCTTGGACGTCATGTTCTTCGTGCCGCGAAACATCAGATGCTCGAAGAAGTGCGCAAAGCCCGTCTTGCCCTTCTCGACCTCGTTGCGGGAGCCCGCGTGCACCGGAAGCTCGTAGGCCACCACGCCCGGGCTCGGGTACTTCACCATGTATACCTTGAGCCCGTTGGAGAGCGTCACCGCCTTGTGCGGGAGCGTGAGGATGCCTTCGCCGGCCGAAGCCGTCCCCATCGAGACAACGATCGCGAGAACCATGGAAATTTTCAGCATGACCGAAGATTATTCCGCGCGTCCCTGATTGGCGAGACGAAATTCGAGGACGACGCTGTGCGCCACGCGCCTACTGAAGTGGTCGACTATCGCCAGGGCCCCGGTTACAATTTTGCTCATGAACAAGATCTTCGGACTCATGGCACTCGGTGTTTTTGGCCTGAATTCGCCGGGAGCTCTCGAAACGGCGTTCGCCGCCAAGGAGCCCGCGCGCCGCCCTCTCGCGCCGCCGCCCGCGTCCTTCAAGATCTTCTCGAAGGTCAGCGCGCTCTGGGCCGGCAACCGCGAGCTCTACTGCACCCCCGACCGCGCCATCGCCGAGACGATCACCGAGGTCAGGAAACTGCACGAGGTGCGCACGGCCTCTTACGACCCGCGCGCCGGCGAGATCGCCGTCACGCTGAGCGACGGCACGCAAGGAAGCATCGACATCGAGAACGCCGTCCCGCCCGGGAAACGTTGCCTGGAGTAGCCGCGCGGCGGCCCCTTAGCCGTATGAAGCGAGCGGAGACGAGACCATCGCCCCGCCCGAAAAAACCGCGTCGAAGATCTGGTTGAGAAGCCCCGGGTTGAACTCGCAGGCGCCCCCGCCGGCGCCGTTCTCCTCGCCGATCTTGCGCATGGCCTCGTCGATGGCGACGAAGCCCGGGAGATCCGTGCGGATGAGATGGTCGATCTTGCTTGCGATGGCGACCAGCTGAGCCGGCTCGAAAAGATCCGCCCCCTGCGCGCCCTGCGGAAAACCGCCGCCGTCGTGCCACTCCTCGTGCTGGTAGACGATGATCTTCACGTTTTCGGAGACCCCGAGCTCGAGGATCTCGAGCAGCTCGAGCCCCGCGGCCGGGTGCTGACGATAGCGCTCGAGCTCCACCGGCGTGTAGTTGAGCTCGCGCGCGCGCATCGGTAAATTACACGTCGAAAGGCCGATGTCGTGGAGATACCCGCCCGTCGCGATGTCGCGCAAGAGCTCCTTGTCGGTATAGCCGATGGCGAGCGCGAGCAGCGCCGAGATGCCGGCGACGTTGGCCGAGTGGTTCCAGCCCGACGTTTCCAGCGCCCCGACGACGGCCTTGAGCTTGTCGAGCACGCCCGCGTCGACCTCGAGCACCTCGAGCACGCCGGCGGTGACCTGGTTGATCTGCTTCTGCATCTGCTCGGTGATCGACTCGTCGCTCGTCTCGTCGGGCGTGAAGCCGAAATGGTTGCAGAGGAGCTTGGCGCTCCGCGACTGCAGCTCCTCTTTGCTCGCCGCCCCCGAGAGAAAGTGCGGGTTGCTCATGAGCGACTTCATCGGGCGCACGTCGTCGCCGGGGTTGGCCTTGAGAAAGGCCTCGAGCTTCGGCTGGTCCTCGCGCTTGTAGAAGAAGCGGTCGCGGAACTCGTGCATGCGCGCGTGGCGCGCGGGCCCGAGCACGGCCTCCTCCTCTTTATAGAGCAGCATCTTCCCGTTCATCGGCATGTAGATGTACATCTCGATCGGCACGACCTTGTTGGCCGGCAGCTTGTCGATCGGCAGGGGCAGGTACCCGGGATGTTTTTCGGGCGTACGGCTCATGCGGCACTCCTCACGCGGAATTTCTCGGCCTTGCGGATGCGCAGGA
>JACQAX010000120.1 GCA_016194795.1 Deltaproteobacteria bacterium
CTGCTCGAGCTGCTTGTTGACGATGTCGTCGACGATCGCGCCGGTGAAGCGGATGTGGCTGAACTTCACCGTGATCGTCGGCGTGAAGCCATGCTTCCACATCGGGCTGTACCACCACATCGTGTTGAACGTCGCTTCGGCGCTCACCGACACCGTCGCGCCGGCCAGGGTGTTCACCGAAATCGCGGTTGTGATCGGAGCGGCGGGCGAGTAGCTGAACGCCACGCCGACGCCTTCCGGTACCGAGACGCGGAAGTCGAGTCCTTCGCGATGCGTTTCGCGGCGGGGCTTCGAGGCGTCGAGCTCGCCCTGCGCGCCCGCAAGCAGATGCTGCTGGAGCGCCGGATCGGCCATCGCCGCGCTCGTCAACGCCTTCTGCGTCTCTTCGGCCGACGGAAGGATCGACATGTTCCCGTCGATCGTCGGGAGGTTCGAGTCATCGGCCAGCGCGAGCGTCGCGCACAACGACAGGACGGCGAGAAAGCAGGTCAGAGTGGTTTTCATAAGTCCGATCTTTATAGTCAACTAATATTGGCAAATTATGAAGAGGGGTGACGACCCAGTTGCCGCTTCGTTCCGCTCGGAGTACTTTGAAATCCTGATGAAAATCGCGCTTTGCCAGCTCAGCACGACCGTCGGCGCCTTTACCCACAATGTGGATAAGATCTGCGAATTCGTCCGTCAGGCCGCGGCTGAGAAGGCCCAGATCGCGATTTTTCCCGAGCTCTGCCTCTCGTCCTATCCTCCGCTCGACCTGCTCGACCGTCCGGGCTTCGTGGCCGCCAACGCCGAAGCGGTGCTGCGTCTCCAGCGGCAGCTCGCTTCGATCGAAGGCGCGCCCGAAACGATCATCTTCGGAAGCATCGTCGCCAACCCCAAGCCCCAGGGCCGCGCGATCCACAATGCCGCGGTCGTGTTGCATCAGAACGAAACGGTGCTGATCCAGCCGAAACGCCTGCTGCCGACCTACGACGTTTTCGACGAGGCTCGCTACTTCGAGCCCGGCCACGAGACTCGCGTGTGGGATTCGCCCTACGGGAAAATCGGGCTTACCGTCTGCGAGGACGCGTGGTTCGACGACGCGCACCTCGGACGCCAGATCTACGCGGCCGACCCCGCCAAAGATCTCAAAGGCTGCGACTTCGTCATCAACATCAGCGCGTCCCCGTTCGAGCTGAACAAACGCAAGCGCCGCCAGCAGCTGCTCGCCGGCTTCGTGAAGCGCGTCGGCGCGCCGCTCGTCTACGTCAACCAGGTCGGCGCCAACGACGAGATCCTCTTCGACGGCGCGAGCCTCGTGTACTCCGCCGGCGGCGACGTGCTCTACGAGATGCCGAGCTTTCGCGAGGGGCTCTCGGTCATCGATTTCACGCCCGGCAAAAAGACCGGCGTTTCCGAGGTGGCCGCCTGGGCTCCGTCCGACTCGTCCTGGGAAAAGCTGTTCGTGGGCGAGCAGAAACACGATGACGAGCTCGAGCTGCTCCACAAGGGGCTCGTCAGCGGCATTCGCGAGTACTTTCAGAAAACCGGCTTCAAGCGCGCGGTGATCGGTCTGTCGGGCGGCATCGACTCGGCCGTCGTCGCGTGTCTCGCCGCCGAGGCGCTCGGGCCGCGCAACGTGCTCGGCGTCTCGATGCCCAGCCAGTACTCGTCGAGCCACAGCCTGGCCGACGCCGACGCGCTCGCGCGCGCGGTCGGGCTCGAGTATCGCATCCTCTCGCTCAAATTCATCTTCACGACGTTGCTCATGGAGGTGAAACCCGCCTTCCTCGGCGCCGCGCCCGACGCGACCGAAGAGAACATGCAGGCGCGCCTGCGCGGCGTGATGCTGATGGCGCTCGCCAACAAGCGCAACGGCCTGGTGCTGACGACCGGAAACAAGTCCGCGCTGGCGGTGGGCTACTGCACCACCTATGGCGACCTGGCCGGCGCGCTCGCGCCGCCCGGCGACCTGCATAAGCGGGCTTCGACGCCGAGATTGTGAAGAAAATCCTCCATCTCGTGCGGATCTCCGAGTTCAAGCGGCGCCAGGCCGCCCCGTCGTTGAAGGTCACCTCCAAGGCGTTCGGGCTGGGCCGGCGCATTCCGGTCGCAAAAGCATGATCCTCGATATGGTCGGTCGATTGAGAGAAAGAGTTCGCTATGAGCTTGAAAGGGCAAGGAAACTTGCGCCCTTCATGGTCCGCCTCGGCTGGTCGCGGCTCGAGGGGCTCTACGAAAGCTATCAGAACGGGCGACGCGCCTGCGACCACGAGCTCGACCCGCGCCGGCGGAAGACGGGCGCTCGTCGAGGCTCTAAAAAGCGCCCGCCCAAGCGGTGAGGGCACGGCGCCAACATCCCTTGCTTGACGAATTCCGTTGTGTTAACTAAGTGTTTCGAATGCCGGGCGAACCGGCATTTGTTTTTTATTCACCTTTAGGAGGATATCCAGATCGCTGCTCCAAACGTAATCCCGAGAGGGACCCGGGACAACAAGGACAAGGACGGAGTCCGCGTCAACGAACGCATCCGTGGTGTTCAGCAAGTACGTGTTATCGATGAGACCGGAAAAATGATCGGCGTCTACATGACTGTAGACGCGGTCCGCATGGCGAAAGAGAGAGGTTACGATCTTCTTGAAGTTTCGCCGAGCGCCGACCCGCCGGTTTGCAAGATTGCCGATTACGGCAAGTACATGTACGAGAAGAAAAAGAAAGAACACGACGCTAAGAAAAAGCAGACTGTCATCAATATCAAAGAAGTGCAGCTGCGTCCCCAGACGGATGAGCACGATTTAGAATCGAGATGGTTAAGGATTGCGGCGCCGTCGAGTCGCCGCCCAAGTTGGAAGGCAAGCGCCTCACAGTGGTGATTGCCCCGCTCAATAAGTAGGAAAAGGAAGTAGAGGAGTTTTAGATATGCCGAAGATGAAGACGAAGAGAGCAGCCAAGAAGCGTTTTAAAGTGACCGCTACTGGCAAAGTGAAATTCAAGAAGGCCGGCAAGCGCCACCAGCTTGGCCACCGCAAGCGCGCGTCGAAGAAGCTCGCGAAGCGCAAGGGCTCGTACGTGCATCCTTCCAGCGCGCACCACGCGTTGGCTTGTGTTCCGTATCTGGCTTAAGAGTTTTTCAGAATCAGACTGTTTTAAGGAGTAGTTTCAATGGCAAGAGCAAAACGTGGTACGAAGGCGCGCGCGCGCCGCAAAAAAATTCTCAACATGGCCGAAGGCTTCACGCATCGTAGAAAAAATACGATCCGCCGTGGCGCCGAAGCCGTCGATCGCGCGAAGCGCTACGCTTACCGCGACCGCAAGGCAAAGAAGCGCGACTTCCGCCAGCTGTGGATCACGCGTATCGGCGCTGCCGCCGTCCTCAACGGCGTCAACTACAGCACGCTGATCTCGAAGCTTTCCGACGCCAAGATCAAGCTCGACCGCAAGGTTCTCGCGGACCTCGCCGTGTTCGATCCGGCCGCTTTCACCGCCGTGGTGCAGGCTGCTACCGGCGCTCGCGCTGCTTAATCGAGATTTTCGCTAAGCATCGTGGATCTGGCAAAATTAGTAGGTCGAATAGGCGAAGTCGAGACTGAGTGTCTGCGTGCCATCGCGGAGGCGCGCTCTGCTGCCGAGCTTGTCGAGGTGGACAACAAGTTCCTCTCCAAGAAAGGCGCGTTGAGCGAGCTGCTGAAGGCGCTGCGCGACGTCTCGGCCGCCGATCGTCCGAAAGTCGGAGCCAGGGCCAACGAGGCCAAAACGAAGCTCGAGGCCGCGCTTGTCGCCAAGCGCGACGGCTTCGAGAACGAGGCGCTGGCCTCGAGGCTCGAGAAGGAGCGCGTGGACTTCACGCTGCCGGCGCGCCGCGCGCCGGTGGGCTCGCTCCACCCGGTCACGAAGATCACCGCCGAGATCGTGGCGATCTTCCGCCGCCTGGGCTTCGAGCTCGCCGAAGGCCCCGAGATCGAGACCGAGTTCAACAACTTCGACGCGCTCAACATGCGCGAGGACCATCCCGCGCGCGACATGCAGGACACGTTCTACGTGCAATCCGAAAAAGGCGGGCGCCTCCTGCGCACGCACACGTCGCCGGTGCAGATCCGCTCGATGCTCGCCAAGAAAAAGCCGCCCGTGCGCATTCTTTGCCCCGGCGCCGTTTTCCGCAGCGACTACGACATGACGCACTCGCCGATGTTCCATCAAGTCGAGGGCCTCTACGTCGACCGCGACGTGAGCTTCGCCGAGCTGCGCGGCGCGCTCCTGTTCTTCGCGCGCGAGATGTTCGGCGCGCAGACGCAGATCCGCCTGCGTCCCAGCTACTTTCCGTTCGTCGAGCCGGGCGCCGAGGTCGACGTGACCTGCGTGCTCTGCAAGGGGAAGGGCTGCCGCGTTTGCAAGGACACGGGCTGGCTCGAGATCCTCGGCGGCGGCATGGTGCACCCGAAAGTGTTCGAGGCCGTCGGTTACGGCACGGGCGAGAACCCCGAGCCGGTGACGGGCTTCGCTTTCGGCATGGGCGTCGAGCGCATCGCGATGCTGAAGTACGGCGTGCCCGACCTGCGCCTGCTTTTCGAAAACGACGTCCGCTTCCTCAAACAGTTCGGCGTCTGACCGACCGGAGCGAAAAATGAAGATTAGCTTAAGCTGGCTTGCGACCTACCTCGACGTGGCGCCGATTCGCGCGGATCTGAAAGGCGTGCTGGGCCGGCTGACCATGCGCGGGCTCGAGGTCGAGAGCATCCACGATCTCTCGCAGGGTTTCGACAAGGTCGTCATCGCGCAGATCGAGACGCGCGATCGCCACCCCAATGCCGACCGTCTTTCGATCTGCAAGGTGAACACCGGCAAAGAGACGCTCCAGATCGTCTGCGGCGCGCAGAACATGAAGGCGGGCGACAAGGTCGCGCTCAGCCAGATCGGCGCGCACCTGCCCAACGGCCTCAAGATCGAGAAGGGCAAGATCCGCGACGTCGAGTCGTTCGGCATGCTGTGCTCGGAGGTCGAGCTCGGGATCGCCGACAAGAGCGAAGGCATTCTCATCCTTCCGAAAGACGCGCCCGTCGGGCAGCCGCTCGCGCCGTTCATCGGCCGCGACGACATCGTGTTCGAGCTGAACGTCACGCCCAACCGCGGCGACGCGCTCTCGCACCTCGGAGTCGCGCGCGAGCTCGCGTCGATCCTCGGCCAGAAGCTCAAGGCCCCCGAGGCCAAGCTGAACGAGGCGGGCGGGTCGAGCGCCGACAAGATCAAGGTCACGCTCCACAACCCGAGCGACGCGCCGGACCTTTGCCTGCAGTACCATGGTCGCTACATCGAGGGCGTGAAGATCAAGGCGTCTCCCGAGTGGCTCCAGAAGCGGCTCCTCTCGATCGGCCTGCGCCCGATCAACAACGTCGTCGACGTCACGAACTTCGTCCTCATGGAGTACGGCCAGCCGTTGCATGCGTTCGACTACGCGCAGGTGAAGGGCGGGCAAATCCACGTGCGCCGCGCGAAGAAAGGCGAAAAGCTTCCGCTGCTCGACGGCACCGAGGTCACCCTCGACGAGCAGGACCTGGTCATCGCCGACGGCGAGCGCCCGGTGGCGCTGGCCGGCGTGATGGGCGGCGGCAACTCGGAGGTCACCGACAAGACCGCCAACATCCTGCTCGAGGCCGCGCAGTTCGACGCGGCGTCGGTGCGCAAGACCTCGCGCCGGCACCAGAAGAAATCGGACTCGTCGCATCGCTTCGAGCGCCAGGTCGACGCGCGCGCCGTGCGCGCGGCGATGGATCGCGCGGCCGCGCTCATCGTCGAGACCGGTGGGGGCAAGGCCTATAAAGGCGCCGTGAGCCAGTACTCGCCGCTCGGCAAGACGCTCGCCACGGGCGAAGCGCGCGCGATCGACATG
>JACQAX010000166.1 GCA_016194795.1 Deltaproteobacteria bacterium
CGTGCACCGCTCGGACGGCAGCGGCACCAGCGCGATCTTCACCGACTATCTTGCCAAGGTCAGCCCCGACTGGAAGTCGAAGGTCGGCGCGGGCGCGGCGGTGAACTGGCCCACTGGCCTCGGCGGCAAGGGCAACGAAGGTGTTTCGGGCCTCGTCAAGCAGACGCCGGGCGCGATCGGTTACGTCGAGCTCGTTTACGCCAAGAACAACAACATCGCGTACGCCGAGCTGAAGAACAAGGCCGGCAAGATCGTCGAGGCCTCGACGAAAACCGTCACCGCGGCTGCCGCAGGCGCGCTCAAGAAGATGCCCGCCGACTACCGCGTCTCGATCACCGACGCCGAAGGCAAAGACGCCTATCCCATCAGCGGCTTCACTTATCTCCTCGTTTATCGCAAGATGCCGAAGGAGAAGGGAGCGGACATCGTGAAGTTCCTCAAGTGGGCGGTGAAGGACGGCCAGAAGTTCGCAGAGCCGCTCTCGTACGCTCCGCTGCCGAAGGAGCTCGTCACCAAGGTGGCCAAAACGATCAGTGGGATCACCCTCGAGTAGCGGGGACAAGAAATTGAGCGGTATCGAAGCTCAAGCAGGAGCAGTGCCAGGCGTCGTACGGGCGAAAAACCGTCCCGTCCGCGAGATCCATTACGGGGATCGCGTGTTCGCCGGGATCCTGAAGATCCCGGCGGCCGGCTTGGCGTTGCTCCTGCTTTCCATCGCTTACTTCCTCTATCGCGCGGCATCCCCGGTCATCGTGAAGCACGGGTGGGCGTTTCTCACCTCGTCGACGTGGGATCCGGTGCGGGACGTCTACGGCGCCTTGCCGGTGATTTACGGGACGGTCGTCTCGTCGTTCATCGCGATCGTGATCGCGACTCCGCTGAGCGTCGGCGTCGCCCTGTTTCTCACCGAGATCGCGCCGCGCCGGACGGGGCGCGTGTTCGGTTTCCTGGTCGAGATGCTCGCCGCCATCCCGAGCGTCGTCTACGGCCTCTGGGGCATTTTCGTTCTCGCGCCCTGGCTGCGCACGTCGGTCGAGCCGTTTTTCAAAACCTGGCTCGGGTTCCTGCCGTTCTTCTCGGGGCCGCCGTATGGCGTCGGGATGCTGGCCGCCGGCATCATCCTCGCCGTCATGATCACGCCCACGATCTCGAGCATCGCGCGCGAGGTTTTTTCGGCGATTCCGCTTCAGCAGCGTGAAGCGGCGCTCGGCATCGGCGCCACGCGCTGGGAGATGATGCGGCTCGCGGTGCTCCAGAGCTCGCGGCGCGGGCTCACGGGCGCGGTCATCCTGGGGCTCGGGCGCGCGCTCGGCGAGACGATGGCCGTCACGATGATCATCGGAAACCGCCACGAGGTCTCGCTCTCGCTTTTCGCGCCCGGGTCGACGATGGCGAGCATCATCGCCAACGAGTACGCCGAGGCCACGACCGACACTCACGTCGCCGCGCTGGTCGAGGTCGGGCTCGTGCTCTTCGCGGTGACCTTCGTCATCAACAGCATCGCGCGCCTGTTTCTCTCGAGGAGCGGCAACAGATGAAAAGGCATTTCGCGGATTATCTTTTCCGGAGCTATCGCAAGCGCAAGGCCGTCAACTCGACGATGTACCTCGTGCTGATCGTCGCGACCCTCATCGCCCTCGTCCCGCTCTTCAGCATCTTCGGCTACGTGCTGGCGCAGGGCGCGCCGGCGCTCAACAAGAGTTTCTTCCTCGAGCTTCCCAAGCCGGTCGGCGAGGCCGGCGGCGGCATGGCGAACGCGATTCTGGGTACGGTGACGCTCGTGTTTCTCGCGTCGCTGCTTGGCGTGCCCTGGGGGATCGCGACGGGCCTTTATCTCTCCGAGTACGGACGAGGCCGGCTTGCCTCGGTGGTTCGGTTCTGCGCCGACATGCTGGCGAGCATCCCGTCGATCATCATCGGTCTTTTCGTGTACGCGCTCGTCGTGATGACGATGAAGCGCTTCTCGGCGCTGGCTGGCGGCCTTGCGCTGGGCATTCTCATGATTCCGACGGTCGCGCGCAGCTCCGAGGAGATGCTGAAGCTCGTGCCGCAGCACATTCGCGAAGCCGGTCTGGCGCTCGGGCTCCCGCGCTGGAAGGTGACGCTCATGATCGTATTGAAGGGCATTCGCGGCCCCATCGTCACCGGCGTCATGCTCTCGGTGGCGCGTGCTTCGGGCGAAACCGCGCCGCTGCTCTTCACCGCTTTCAACAACCGCTTCTGGCAGGGCCGTCTCGATCAGCCGATCTCGTCGTTGCCCGTGCAGATCTACACCTACGCGATCTCGCCGTACGACGACTGGCACCGCCAAGCCTGGGCGGGTGCCCTCATTCTCGTGCTGCTCGTATTCGCGATGAATCTTATCACCCGTGTGGTGCTGGCCCCGAAAGCGAGGAAGTCATGAGCGCGATCATGGAAGTCTCCGGTCTGAACGCCTGGTTCGGCGCCGCGCAGGCGGTCAAAGAGATCAACCTCTCGTTCGAAAAGAACACGGTTACGGCGATCATCGGCCCCTCGGGCTGCGGCAAGTCGACGTTCATCCGCTGCCTCAACCGCCTGCACGAGGAGGTGCCCGACGCGCGCGCCATCGGGCGGGTGCTCCTAGAAGGAGACGACATTTACGGCCGTGGCGTCGACCCCGTGGCCATCCGCCGGAAGATCGGGATGGTTTTTCAGAAACCCAACCCGTTTCCGTCGCTCTCGGTTTTTGACAACGTGGCGGTGGGTCTGAGGCTGGGTGGGTTGCGCCGCGCATCAATCCTCAAGGAGGCCGTCGAGCGAAGCCTGACCTTGTCGGCGCTCTGGGACGAGGTCAAAGACAAGCTGAACGCTCCGGGCACCAGCCTTTCGGGTGGCCAGCAGCAGCGGCTTTGCATCGCGCGCGCGCTGGCCGTCGAGCCTTCCATCCTTTTGATGGACGAGCCGACGAGCGCGCTCGACCCGATTTCCACGGCGAAAATCGAAGAGCTCGTGACAGAGCTCAAAAAAGCGGTCACGATCGTGATGGTGACGCACAACATGCAGCAGGCGGCACGCATCTCGGACAAAACAGCGTTCTTTCTGCTTGGGGATATGGTCGAGTACGGCGAGACCTCACGGATCTTCACCGCGCCGAAGGACTCACGCACCGAACGCTACATCACAGGGAGGTTTGGCTGATGGAACGGCATTTCGACGTTTCCCTTCGCGAGCTCAAGGAGCAGTTGGTCGGAATGGCCGGCCTTGTCGAGCGCGCCATCGAGTGCGCGACGCTCGGCCTGGTTCAGCGCGACCGCGCGCTGATGACCCAGGTTCACGAGATCGAGAAGAAGATCAACGAGGCGCACATCGCCGTCGATGACTCGTGCGTGAAGCTCCTGGCGCTGCAGCAGCCGCTGGCGGCCGATCTCAGGCTCATCGTCGCGACGATCAAGATCAACACCGATCTCGAGCGCATGGGCGACCAGGCGGTGAACATCGCCGGCAACGCCACCCGCTACATCAGCGCCGAGCCGCTGAAGCCGCTCGTCGACCTGCCTCGCATGTTCGAGGAGGTGCGGGTGATGGTGCGCGAGACGATCGACTCGTTCGTGCGCACCGATGCCCAGCTCGCGCGCGAGGTGCTCCGGCGCGACGATCTCGTCGACGGCCTCAAGAACAAGATTTTTCGCGACGTGCTCGAGCACGTGAAGATCAACGCGGGCGACATCGAGCAGGGGCTGAACCTGATCCTCATCGCTCGCAACCTCGAGCGCATCGGAGACCATGCCACCAACATCGCCGAGGACGTGATCTTCGCGATTTCCGGCGAGGACATCCGCCACTCGGCGCGCATCGAAACCATCAAGCAGGCGCTCACATGAAAATACTAGTGGTCGAAGACGAAAGAGACGTGAAGGATCTGATGTTGCTGCACCTCAGGCGCGAGGGGCACGACGCGACCGGCGTCGAGAACGGCGAGGAGGCGCTCCGGCTCCTCAACGCCAACCAGTACGACCTCGCGGTGCTCGACTGGATGCTGCCCGGCCAGTCCGGCCTCGAGGTATGCAAGAAGCTCGGCGGCAAGCTCCCCGTGCTGATGGTCACCGCGCGCGCCGATACGGCTGACGTCGTCCTGGGGCTGGAGATGGGCGCTGACGACTACATCACCAAGCCTTTCGAGGTCTCGGTGTTCCTGGCCCGGGTGCGCGCGCTCCTGCGCCGCGCGACCACCGCGAAGGAGCCGTCGCCCGACCGCTACAGCGTGGGCGAGCTCAAGGTGAACCCCGACGAGCACCGGGTCTGGTGCGCCGGCGAGGAGATCAAGCTCACGTTGTCGGAGTTCAAGCTCCTCACCGCGTTGCTCGACAACCGCGGGCGCGTGCTCTCGCGCGACAAGCTCATCGACCACGTGCAGGGCGAGGGGATCGTCGTGAGCGACCGCACCGTCGACACGCACGTCTTCGGGCTGCGCAAAAAATTGGGGGACTGCTCGGAAGTCATTGAAACGATCCGCGGCGTCGGCTATCGAATCAAGGCCTGATGCTGCGCAACCGCTTTCCCTGGAGGCTTTTCTCCAGAATCGTATTGATCCAGGCCGCTCTCGTGATCGTGGCGCTCGGGGCCTCGGGAATCGCCGCGCGCTATTTTTTCAAGCGCCACTTTCTCGCGCAGGTCGAAAGCCAGCTCCACGTCACGCTCGACGTGCTCGCGCTCGACGTTCCGGCGCAGGTCACCGAGTCCTGGTGCACCTCGCGTTTGGGCTCCGTCGGCGACCAGGCGCTCCGGCTCACGGTGGTCGGTGACGACGGCCGGGTCCTCTGCGATTCGCGCCACGACAACGCCAAAATGGAGAGCCACGCCGACCGGCCCGAAATCGTGAGCGCGCGCGCCACCGGGTTCGGCGTCGCGCGGCGGTTCAGCTCCACGCTCAACGAGTCGATGATCTACGAGGCGTTGAAGCTTCCCGGCGGCAAGATGTACCTGCGTGGCGCGATTCCACTCAGTCTCCTGACCCAGGTGCTGAGGGTCTTCGACGCGTCGCCCGCCGTGTTTCTCGTCGTCATCGCGCCCGTCACCGGCGTGTTCACCGCCTGGTCCGCGCGCCGGCTCGTCTTTCCCATCGGCCGGCTCCTCGTGAAGGCGCGCAGCGTCCTCACCTCCGAGCAGCTTGCGGGGCACGAGGGCTTCGATGACGACTCCTTCGGCGAGCTCTCCGATCTCGAGGACTCGCTCGACAGCATCCGGCGCGACCTCGAGGCCAAGGCCGAACGCCTCAATCTCCAGCGAGAAGAGCAGGCGACGCTCATGAGCGCGATCTCCGACTCGATTCTCGCCGTCGATCTCGAGGGCGCCCCGCTGTTCTACAACAGCCGCTTCGTGCTGCTCTTCGGTGACGGCCTTCGGCAGCGGAGCTTTCGCCTTTGGGAAGTCGTGCGCGCGCCGGAGATCCTCGACGTTTTCCGCCAGGCCTTGAAAGAAGGGCGCACGGGTCACGTCAAAGCCATACCGTTCGATCAGGAGGACGGTCGCAAGTTCTTCTCCATCTCGGTGTCGCCGCTCCGTCGTGTCTCGGGCGACGTCTACGGCGCCGTCGGCATCTTCCACGACGTCACCGACCTGAAGCGTGCCGAGCAGATCCGCATCGATTTCGTCGCCAACGTGTCCCACGAGCTGCGCACGCCGCTGACCGCGATCAAAGGCTACTCCGATACGATGGCCCAGGACCTGGCCGCCGGCCGCATGCCGCAGAAGGAATTCGTCGAGATCATCGACCGCAACACCAGCCGTCTCATGAGCCTCATCAACGACCTGCTCGACATCTCGTCGCTCGAGTCGAACGTGGACGAGCTGCACAAGCAGGTGCTCGACACCGAAGAGGTGACTCGTCGCATTCTCGGCCAGATGAAGGGCGTTTTCGATGCCAAGCAGCGCAAGCTCGAGCTTGAGTTCGACGCGCCGACGGTCTGCGCCGACCCGCGGCGCCTGGACCAGGTGCTCATCAATCTCATCGACAACGCCAACAAGTACACGCCCGCCGGCGGCAAGATCACGCTGCGCTGGGAGAAGGGCCGTGAGCCGGGCGAGGCTTTGTTCAAGGTGGTCGACAGCGGGCCGGGCATCCCCCGCGAGCACCACGCGCGGCTCTTCGAGCGCTTCTACCGCGTCGACAAGGCCCGCTCGCGCGAGCTGGGCGGAACGGGCCTGGGCCTGGCGATCGTCAAGCACATCATGCAGCGCCACGGCGGCATGATCTGGGTCGAGAGCGAAATGGGGCGCGGGTCGGCTTTCATTTGCAAATTCCCGGGCAGCGCGTAAGTTTGGGCTTGAGATGCGCATCGCGGTAATAGACCTCGGCACGAATTCGGTTCGCTTTGACGTCCACCAGTTCGGCCCCGGCCGGGTGGTGCGGACGCTCCATCGCGACAAGATCATGATTCGCCTCGGCCAGGGCGTGTTCACCCACGGTCAGCTCGATTCCGACGCGATCGACCGCACGGTGCACGCCTTCCACGGCTTCAAGAAGATCGCGACCGACCTGCGCGTGAGCCGCATCCTCGCGCTCGGCACGAGCGCGCTGCGCGAGGCGGTCGACGCGCCGAAGCTCGTCGCGCGCGTGAAAAAATCCACGGGAATCGACGTGCGCGTCATCAGCGGCCCCGAGGAGGCGCGCCTCATCGCGCTCGGCATCCTCTCCAACGAGCGGGGCTTCAAGGGGCGCGTGGGCCTGATCGACATCGGCGGTGGCTCGACCGAGATCACGATCGCCCAGCGCCGCGACATCGTGAAGTCGGACAGCTTCGCCCTCGGCACGGCGCGCCTTCAGCAAGTTTTTCTCAAGCGCAGCCCGCCCACGAGCGAGAACGTCGACGAGCTTCGCGTTTACGTCCGTCGTACGCTCGCCGAGCAGATCGTCGCGCACGACTGGCCCAAGCCGCAGCTTCTCGTCGGCTCGAGCGGCACGATCAAGGCGCTGGCGAAGATCCTCAAAAAGAAGAACGGCAAGAAGTCGTTCAAGCTGAAAGACCTGAGCGAGCTCATCAAACGCATGCGCAAGATGAACACGACGCAGCTGCTGGGCATCCAGGGCATGGAGTCGAAGCGCGTCGACATGATCCTCGCCGGCGCCGTCCTGCTCGAGGAGTGCATGCTCGCGCTCAAGGTCGACGAGTTCAAGACGACCGACTTCTCGCTGCGCGACGGCATCCTCGAGGAGCAGATCGAGCTCTCCAAGCAGCACCTTACCTCTCAGATCGGGCTGCATCTGCCCGATCTCTGCGAGAAGGCCGCCAAGCTCGGTCAGAGCCGAAAGCACCTCGACGCGATCGTGGCGATGAGCGAGCAGCTCTTCAAAAGCCTTTCGCGCCTCCATAAGCTCGACCGGGGCTGGCGAATGTATCTGGACGCCGCGGCCATCCTGCGCAACACCGGCGAGGCGATCTCGGTGATCGGCAACGCCGAGCACTCGGCCTATATCGTGCGCAACTCGAAGTTCCCGTTTTTCGAGGAGTGGGAGTCGGATTTCGTCGCCGAGCTATGCCGGCACCACGAGCGCCACAAGCTCGACGTTTCGCTGGTGCCGTTCAACGGAAACCGAAAGACGGCGTTTCTCAGGATTCTGGCGATCCTGTCGCTCATCGACGCGCTCGACGTGGACCCGAAGTCACCCGCGCAGATCAGGCGCGTCCACGTCAACGGCGACCATATCAGGATCACGCTTTCGGGCGGCACCTCGAGCGATCTCGAAGCCCTGCGCGTCGAGCAGCGCAAGCAGCTCTTCAAGACGGTCTTCAGGCGCGTCGTGCAGGTTCAGAGGGTCTGAACGAGCCAGGTGAGGCGCGGCGACCGGGCGCTCAGCTCGAGCTCGGCCCACGCGCCTTTCTTCAGCTCGAGATCGACGTGCACGAGCTCCTCGAGACACACCGGCAGCCAGTCGCCGTGCGAGCAGGCGATCGTAAGCTCGGGCGCCTCGCGCTTCCACCACGCGATGAACTCCTGGGCGCGCCTGAGAACCGACGGGCCCTCGTCGAGCAGGGGCGAGATGCTGACCTCGACCTGCGCGGCACGCGCGATGGGCTCGACCGTCTCGAGGCAGCGTTTTTTCGGGCTGCTCACGATCAGCGGGTGGGTGTCGTCAAAGCGTCTTTTGAAGAACTTGCGAGCCGCCTCGGCCTGCCTGCGGCCCTTGGGGCTCAGGCCGTTGTCGGCTGCGCCGCCGTCGACCTTCACGCGATGCGCGTGGCGGATCAGGATGAGAGTCTTGGGGTGATCAGCGTCCTGGGGCATCGAGCGGGGTTCCCTCGTATTCGTTGCGCGTGAGCTCCTCGAGGTAAAACTGGCTTCTGATCGGCTTCGCGCCCTCGACAGGGTGCGGAGTCTCCCAGGTGCCGTCCGAGGTCAGCTCATGGCTTTTGACCGTATCCGCAAGATACGTCGGGATCACCACGCTTACAAGATATCGATAGATCGCGTCATCCAGCACCGGATAGGCGAGCTCCAGGCGCGAAAAGAAGTTACGGGGCATCCAGTCGGCGCTCGACAGATAGAGCGCCTTCGAGCTTTCGAAGTAGTAGATGCGGCTGTGCTCGAGAAAGCGGTCGATGATGCTGATGACGCGGATGTTCTCGCTCAAGCCCCGCACTCCCGGCACGAGCGAGCACGCGCCGCGCACGACGAGGTCGATCTTCACGCCCGACTGCGACGCGCCGTAAAGCCGCTCGATCACCTCTTCGTCGACGAGCGAGTTGACCTTGCCGAAGATGCGAGCCGGCTTGCCGTCCTTCGCCGCGGCGATCTCGGCGTCGATGAGCTGGATGATCCTGCGATGGAGCTTCATCGGAGCCGGCACGAGGCGCTTGAAAGACGAGGGGATCTCGCTCTTTCGCACGGCCTCGAAGAAGTGGCGCGCGTCCTCGCCGATGTCCTGGTTGGCGGAGAGGATCGCCAGGTCGGTGTAAAGGCGCGCGGTCACCGCGTGGTAATTGCCGGTCGAAAGATGCGTGTAGTAGCGCTCGACGCCGTTCTCGAGGCGCGTGATGAGCGCGATCTTGGCGTGCAGCTTGAGCTTTCCGAAGCCGAAATAGACCTCGATGCCCGCCTTGCGAAGCTCGTCGGTCAGACGAAGGTTGTTGAGCTCGTCGAAGCGCGCGCGCAGCTCGATGAGCACGCGCACGGCCTTGCCGGTCTGGGCGGCTTGCTTCAACAGATCGATCACCGGCGAGAGCGCGTCCATGCGATAGACGGTCTGCTGGATGCTCGTGACGGCGGTGTCTTGCGCCGCCGCGCGGATGAACTGCACGTACGAGTCGAACGAGTCGTACGGGTGGTGGAGCAGCACGTCGCTCTTCTGGAGCAGCTCGAAGATGTTCGGCGCCGCCGAGATGAGCGCCGGCACGAGCGGCGTGAACTTCGCGTGGGTCAGGCCGGGCTTGCTCGAGATCTCCTCGGGCACCTCGTTGAGCACCGACCAGAGCCGGTGCAGGCCGACCGTGGCGGGGGCCTCGAAGATCTGCTGCGGATTCAGCTTGAGGGCCTCGTGCGAGAAGCGAAGAAGGTCGCGGGATGGCTTGCCGTGGTACTGCAGGCGCATCGGCCGGCCGCGCTCGCGGGTGCGCAGGCTCGTGAGCACGACGTCGGGAATCGACTCGGTGTCTTCTTCTTCGAGCTCGACGGTCACGTCGCTGTCGCGGGTGAGGCGCAGGATGACCGGGTCGCCCTCGACGTTGAAGGCCGGAGCGAGATAAGTCGCGAGCAGCCAGTCGAGGAAGAAGATGTAAACCGAGCCCGTCGCGTCGTCGCGGATCGACATCACCGACTTGAGCTTGCGCGGCAGCTTCACCCAGAGGTTCGACGCCTCGAAGATCGCCGCCATCTGCACGTTCTCGAGCAGCGTGAGCTGGTTGGGCGCGTAGGGCGTCGGGGCCACGAGCTCGGGCAGCACGCGCTCGTTGAAGAGCTGCTTGCCGAGCGCGTACGACGTGCCGGTGGCGCGAGGATCGCTGATGATGTGGATGCCTTCTTCGGAAAGCTTCGGCGTGAGCAGCTCGAGCGTTTTGGCCTGATGGCGGATCACCTGCTCGACCGAGCCGAGAATGACCGAGCGAATCCGGCGAAGGCGCCGGAGCTGGGGCTCGTCGTTCTTGCGAAGCGCGCCGGCGATCGACCGCCCGAGCGCGGCCATGCGGATCATGAAGAACTCGTCGAGGTTGCTCGATGAGATCGAGAGAAACTTCACGCGCTCGAGCAGGGGATTCGTGTCGAGGTCGGCCTCGGCGAGCACCCGCGCGTTGAACTGCAGCCAGCTCAAATCACGATGGATGAACGGACGCGTCGGATCGGCGAGCAGCGGACGCAGCTTGGGTGAGGCCTTGAATGGAAACACCATGCGATGCGTCATTTAAACATAACGCGTGCAAGATGACTATCCCGCCGGCGTTGATCTGACATAATCCTGACGCGAGCAAAGACGGCGCCGCAGACGATGAGGCCCACCATGAACA
>JACQAX010000167.1 GCA_016194795.1 Deltaproteobacteria bacterium
GCGCCGCCGCCCGCGAGCTCGTGCGCACCGTCGAGAACCCGAACCGCCACATCAATCGCGAGATCGCCCAGTGGATCCGCGATCGCGACCTCGTCATCCGGGGTGAGAACGTCACCGAGGCGCTCGCGGCCGTGACCAATCCGCTGCTTTGCGTGCTCGCCAAGGGAGATGGCATCGTGCCGCGCGCGACCGCCGCGTTTGCCTACGGTCAGGTCGCGTCAAGCTGCAAGCGCCTTCTCGAGGTGGGCGACGACGAGATCAGGCTCGCGCATGCCGACCTGTTCATCTCCAACGAGGCCCACGCACGCGTCTTCGCGCCAATCGCCGATTGGCTGCATGAGGCCGGCGCGGCCCTTCACTCCTGAGGGAGAGGCCGACGATTTCCAACAAAACCGCAGACGAGCTCGTCCGAATACGGGTGCACCGGGTATTGCGTCAGCATCTCCCAGCCCGAGTACTGGCGAAAGTTCGTGGCGCGCACGCCGATGAGCTTCTGCTGCTTGTGGCTGAAGAAAAGCCACCACTCCCGACGTCGCCAGTGGGTGCCGGGCTTGAGCGGCGTGGATTGAAACGCCTGGATATAACCGACGTCATCGGTGGTGTTGAAGGGAGTCGTGTCGTTGGTCGCCGCGCGATGGACCACGATCGAAACCACGCGCTCGTCTTCGGCCGAGTCCAGCCGAATTTCGAGAAGACGCTCGCGGGCATCGAACGCCATCGTGACGCCGCAGTCGCCGATCTTTCCGTCGCGCGGTAGCAGCGCTAACGCCTCCTCGGCCCTGAACGGCCGCGACGCCGCGGCGTGCGCCGCTTCCAGTCCGATGGTGCAGAACGCGAGCGCGAACGACAATGAGAGGCGAGCGGCGATTTTCTTTTTCATCGCTACGCCGCTACCACTTTCAACATCCCGCAGCAATAGGGCGCGCCCGCTGGACACGCGTGCGTACAGCGATTACCAAGTAAAAACGAGGGCGGCCTGGGTCACGATCCAAAGCCCCGTGCGATCAGCCACGCCCGCTTCCATGAACTTCGGGTCGCGGTCGTCGGCAAACGCCACGTCATGGGCCACGGCCTCGAGCTGAAGGCTCGCCTTGCCGGGCAGCACCTCGAATTCGATGCCTGCCCCGAAGTTGAAGCCCATCGCGTTCTGCGAGACCTTCGCGTTTTCGTTGCTCGCGAACGAGCCCACCCCGATCGTGTCGGTGCGCCAGTACGAGCCGACTCCGGCGATGAGGTGTGGGCGGATCGTCGTGTCGAAGTAATATTTCGCCTGAAGCGAGATGCGGAAGAGGTTCACGTCGGTCAGCCCGTCGGGCTGGAGGTTGTAGCCGTGCTTGCTGTTCTCGGCAGAGAGCTGGATGGCGATGCGCGGGTCGAGCCAGTAGGCCGCGCGCAGGTCGAGCGACGGGCCACGGTTGTCGTTGTAGATGAAGCCCGCGTTTCCAGTCGGTGCCATATAGCCCGCGCCGAAGCCCACGCCGAAGCGGCGTTTGGCGTCGAGGCTCGAAGGCTCGGCGCTCAATACCTGGCTTTCGCTGACCGGCGTCTTGGGCGCCGGCACCGTGAGCGAGTCGAGCGCCGCGGCGCTTTCCGTCGCGCCGTGAGCCACGCTCGTCGCGAACAAGAGACACACCAACCCCGTGATGCCCGTCGTGAAGCGATCCATCGTTTCCCCCCAAGGAATGAAATTCCGCATTCAAGTCTATCCCAAACCGCCTGGTTCCCGCTAAAATATCCTCATGACGCAACTCGGAATCGATGTCCTGCTCTCCGACTCCAAACTCCGCGGCGCCTTGAAAGGCAAGCGCCTCTCGCTGCTCGCCCACCCGGCCTCGATGAACCGCGGTTTCAACCATGCGATCGACGCGCTGATGGCGACGAGCGATCTCAAGCTTTCGTCGGCCTTCGGCCCGCAGCACGGCCTGCGCGGCGACAAGCAGGACAATATGGTCGAGAGCGACGACTTCCTCGACCCCGTGCACGGCATCCCGATCTTCAGCCTCTATGGCAAGGTTCGCAGGCCCACGCCGGCGATGCTCGACACGTTCGACGTGCTGCTCGTCGACATCCAGGACGTCGGCTGCCGCATCTATACCTTTCTGACGACGCTGCTCTACGTGCTCGAGGCCGGGGCCAAAACGAAAAAGGCGGTGTGGGTGCTCGACCGCCCCAACCCCGCGGGCCGCCCCATCGAAGGCATGGCGCTCGAAAAAGGTTGGGAAAGCTTCGTGGGAGCCGCCGCCGGAATACCGATGCGCCACGGGCTCACGCTCGGCGAGGCGGCCCGATGGTTCGTGCAGAACCTGAAGCTCGACGTCGAGCTGCGCGTCGTGGCGATGAAGGACTACGATCCGACCCAGGGCCCCGGCTACGGCTGGCCCCTGGGCGAGCTCCCTTGGGTGAACCCGAGCCCGAACGCCGCCTCGCTCAGCATGGCGCGGGCCTATGCCGGCACGGTGATGGTCGAGGGCACGACGCTTTCGGAGGCGCGCGGCACGACGCGCCCGCTCGAGATGGTGGGCGCTCCCGATCTCGACACGCGAAAAATCCTGGCCGAGATGCGGCGCTTCGCGCCCGAGTGGTGCGAGGGCGTGAAGATCCGCCCGTGCTACTTCGAGCCGACGTTTCACAAGCACCAGAAAAC
>JACQAX010000168.1 GCA_016194795.1 Deltaproteobacteria bacterium
CTGCTCGATGAGCGAGCTGAGGCCGCCGACGGGCTGCTCGCGGCTGTTGAACGCCAGCATGCCGGCGACGTCGAGCACCGAGAACGCCAGCAGCGCGATGCCGAAAAGATAGAGCAGGATCGAGCGCTGCCAGCCCTCGCGCGACGCGAGCGACGGAGAGGCCGCGGTCGAAGCCGCCGCCATCGGCGCGGGTCGCGCCGGCCGTCGATAAAGCCTGATTTTTCCCCGTCGCCGTCCTGGCTTCGTCATGGGTCTATTTTACCCCGATTCCGGCGCTTGAAATTAGTCACGGGGGATCGCGGCGTTGCGCGTCCTGGCCGCCGCTCTCGATCCCGCTCGACACCGGCATCGAAGCCTCGGTGGCGCTGGCGCCCCAAAGCCCACCTGTGCTATGACCCGGCCACGTTTCAGCAAGGGGGATATTGTGGGAATGCGGATCGTGCTCACGGGCGGCCCGAGCGCCGGCAAGACGACGCTACTCGAGCTGCTCCATCGCCAGTACGCCGACGCCGTCGGCGTCGCGCCCGAGGCGGCGAGCATCCTGTTTCGCGGCGGCTTTCCGCGGCCTCAGACCTCCGACGATCGCGCCCACACCCAGCGCTCGATCTACGCGCTCCAGAAAGAGCTGGAGGCTTCGGCTCTCGAGAGGTCGCGCGGCGACGTGGTTTTCTGCGACCGCGGCTCGCTTGACGGCGCCTCGTACTGGTCGGGCTCGGTGCACGAGTTCGCGCGCGCGATGGACACGACGGTCGAACGCGAGCTTTCCCGGTACGCGATGGTCGTCCACCTCGAGACGGCCCCCGAGGCGATGGGCTATACGCTCAACGACGTGCGCACCGAAACGCACGCCGAGGCCTCGGCCCTCGACCGCCGCATCGGCGAGATCTGGAGCCTGCACCCGAACTACCATTTCGTCTCGAACGCGACGGCCGAAGGCCGCCCGCGGGGCTTCGTCGAGAAGCTCAACAGCGCGCTGCTGGCGCTCCGCCCGCACCTGCCTACGGACGCGCTCGTGCCGAGGCTGCGTTACGCGACGGCCGGAGACCTTTTACAAGCAGCTCCGTGAGCTGCTCGCGGGCGCGCTCCCGCAGCTTTCCGCCCTGACGCCACCAGGCCGACGGGTGCGGGATCTTGGCCACGTGCCGACCTTCACCCGCTGCTTGCCCGAGGGCCGCCGAGACGAACCACTCGGCGTCGTTGCCGAGACTCACGATCGCCGCGCCGGCCAGGCGGGGATGAACCAGGCGCTCGCGCAAAAGCTCGACGGCGCGCGGAACGTCGCGGCCGGCGCGCAGCTTTTTGTAGGACGCCGGCGGGATCTTCGAAAACCCGAGGTGCGCCACGGGATCCGCTTCCGGAAACTCCGCGCACACTTTGGGATCGAGCGGGAACTGCACCGAGTTCAGCACCGCGAAGCGGCCCGCGCGCGCGAGGCGCAGCATCCGCTCCAGCGACGTGTCTTGAGACGCCTCGCCCTCGACGAGCTCGCCGACCATCTTCCAGAACGCCTGGCCGGCCTTTCCGCAGAGCGGGCGCCGGAGCTCGATCAGGTCGGGAGCCACTTCGCTCACGTGGGGCGACTCGGCCACGAAGGCGATTTCAGGCGAAAAATCAACCAGTTGAGAACGCTGCGCGGGCGTCAGGTCGGGCACGAAAAACCGCTCCCGATAGCCCGAATCCCGCGGCCAGAGCGCGTTTGTAATTAGGCGGTTCATAAGATATATGGACTATTACATGTGGACATTAATGCCAAGCTCAGCGATCAGCCGAACTGATCAGTTTTTTCGGCTTGAGGACCTGGCGCGCATAACAAAATCACTGAAGCTTCCGGCTCCCGTCGTCAAAGGACGCGTTTGGGGTGGCGAGGAGCGCAATCAAGGCTGGTCGGTCGAGTGCGACTCGTTCGAGGCGTTCTGCGACTCGCTCGACGGCTTGCGCGAGCGCGTCGAGTTTCTGGCGTTCGACGAAATGTCGGTCGACGACGACACGCTCCGCATCGTGCAAGACGACCTGTACCGCCTGGCCGAGGAAGAAAGCATCTCGGCCGAAGCGATCAACAAAGGCCTGGCCGCGCTTCGCAGCCACGAAAAAGAAATCTACTCGGTGGTCGCTTACGCGTTCTTACAGTCCGGCCGCGTGCTCTTCGTGCGCGCGCAGAACGAGCTGGCCCGCTTCGTCTACCATCCGGACGAGCTGCTCTCGAACGAGGGCCTGCAGGCCGTCCGCAAGCTCAAGACTTTAGTCGAGCACTGATCAGCTCGTTGACCGGCGCGAGCTGGTGGCGGATCGCGTTTCGCGCGACGAGCGCAAAGCCCATCAGGAGCGTCAGCGCGCCCGCGCCCGCGACGGTCTTCGGCGCCGTGTAGCGATCGGCCAGCCAGCCCATCGCCAGGCAGCCGAGCGGCATCGTCCCGAGAAACGTCATCGTGTAGAGGCTCATCACGCGGCCGCGCATCGAGTCGTCGACCATATGCTGGATCGCGTTGTTCATCGCCGGAAAGACGCTCATCATGAAGTAGCCGATGGTGAACATCGCGCCGAGCGAGAGCCAGAGGTTTTTCGAGAGGCCGAGCGTCAGGAGCGCCAGGCCCCAGAAGATGACGTCGGCGATCAGCTTGCGCTTGATCTGCTGGTGGTCGTCGCTGCCGTGGAAGAGCATCGCGGCGGTCACCGCGCCGAGCCCGAGCATGCCGGTGAGCCACGCGAGCGTGTTGGCGTTGCCCTGGAACACGTCCTTGGCGAACGCCGGGAGCAGCACGTTGTACGGGCACGCGATCAGGCAGATGAACGTGCTCAGCACGAGGATGCGAAAGATCACGACGTGCCGGCGCGCGTAACGCATCCCCTCGGCGATGTGGGTGAAAACGCGCATCCCGCCGGGCGGGCGGGCGCGCTTGTGCACCTTCATCGTCGCCAGGCCCCAGATTACCGGAAGATAGCTGATCCCGTTCAAGGTGAAGCACCACCCCTCGCCCACCGCCGTGAGCGTGACGCCCGCGATGACGGGCCCGACGACGCGGGCCAGGTTGATGAGCACCGAGTTGAGCGCGATCGCGCTGGCGAGCTCGCCTTTGCCGACCATGTCGACGGCGAACGCATGCCGGGTGGTGCCGTCGAAGGCGCTGACGACGCCGAGCACGATCGAGAGGCAAAGCAGGTGCCCGAGCTCGATCTTGCCCGAGAAAACGAGCGCGGCGAGAATGAACGCCTGCAGCATCTCGGCGACCTGCACCCAGATGAGAATCTTGCGCCGGTCGAAATGGTCGGCCACCGCGCCAGCGAGCGGCGCGACGAGAAACGCCGGGGCCTGACCGAAAAAACCGATGAGGCCGAGCCAGTAGCCGGAGTGGCTGAGGCGGTAGACGAGCCAGCCCTGCGCCACCGACTGCCATGGGCTACGGCTTTCCTGCGACGAACCCTAGCGTCTGCGCGCGCCCAGCTCCTGCACCCAATACAGGCGATCGCCGCGCGCCACGCCAAGCCCGATCTCGTCGACATTGGGGTTTTCGAGATTGGCCCGATGGGACGGGCTGCGGATCCAGTCGCGCACCACCTCTTCGGCGCTCCGGTGCCCGCGCGCGATGTTCTCGCCGAGCGTGCGCCACGGATATCCTACGGCGCTGGCGCGCTCGCCGGGGCCATCCCCCGACGGAGACTCGTGGTCGAAAAAGCCTTCGGCCGCCATCCGGTCGGCGTAGCGCTGGGCCGCCCGGTCGAGGTCGTCATCGCGCCGAAGCGGCGGGAGCGAGGCCTGCGCGCGATACTCGTTCGTGAGCGCGAGGACGCGGTCGAGCACGTCGCGATCGGCGTCGCGGTCGTGCCCACGGTCCCGGTCGCCATCGCGGTCCTGCCCACGATCCTGATCGCGATCGCGATCACGGCCGCGGTCCTGGTCCCGGCCACGGTCGTCGCGTTGCCGCTCGTCTCGCTGGCGATCGTCGTGGCGCTCTTTCTTCTTTTCCTGGCGCCCGTCGTGGCGCTCGTCCTTCTTGCTCGACGGCGAGCCGTCGCTCCGCGGAATCGTCGCCGCTCCGGCTGGTGACGGCGCCGCCGGCGTCAGCGTGGGGGTGGGCGTCATCACGATTCCGCCTGAGGTCGAAGCCGTCGACGCCGTCGGCGTCGCGGCCACGGCGGCGGCCGGAGTGGACGAGCCGCCTGGCTTGATGTCCGGCCACTCGAGCTTGAAGTCACAGCCGAAGCAAGCCAGGCCCGACACGACGATCAGCAGCAGTACGTGTGTTCGCATGCCCGACGGCAATGCAGGAGGCGGACCAACGGCGCTCGCTCGACCGGTTTGGCTAGCGGAGTCGGGCCTGGTCGGCGCCTAGTCGGTCGCCGGCGCGATCTGCATCGTGAAGTCGAGGCCGCCATCCACGCAAAGCGTTTGCCCGACGATCCAGCTGGCGCGAGGAGACGCGAGAAAGACGATCACCTCGCCCACCTCTTCGAGCGCGGGCTCGCGGTTGAGCGGCACGGTGCGCGCGAAGCCCTTGTTGAAGGCGTCGAAAAAATCTCCGAGATATTTGCGGGTCGAGTCGGTCGCGAGAAAACCGGGGTTCACGCCGTTGACGCGGATGCCTCGCGAGGCGAGCTCGTGGGCGAAGTAACCGGTGAGCGTCTCGAGACCCGCCTTGGCCGCGCCGAGCAGCCCGTGGCGCGGAACGGCGCGAAGCGTGTCCATCCCGCTCACGGTGACGATGGCGCCTCCGCCGTCCATGAGCTTCACGCAGCGCTGGGCCGCGAGGATGAACCCCTTGATCGTGATGTTCATCGTCTTGTCGACGTGGTGGGCTTTGATGTCGAGCAGGTCCTTGAAGGCCGTGGCGGCCGCGTTGTGGACGTAGACGTCGAGGCGTTTGGTTTTCGCCTCGACCGCGTCGAAGACCTTGTCGATGCCGCCGTCCTCGGCAAGGTCGGCCTCGACGAGCTCACAGCTTCCGCCGCAGGCGCGGATCTCGTCGGCCGCCTTCAGCGCTCCTTCCCGGTCGCTGCGGTAGGAGACGAAGAGCTCCCCTCCCGAGCGGGCAAACAGCTTGGCGGTGGCCAGCCCGAGGCCTTTCGTGCCGCCGGTAATCAGAATTTTTTTTCCGGAAAAGTCGTCGTTTGTCTGACGCATAGTTGTAAGGCCGAGTTTCCCGGGAAAAGAGCGCCTCGGCAAGCCGAAAAGCCCGGAAATCAGCGCACCGCGCGCGCTTTTGCCGCTCGCTTCGCGTGAAAAAAACGTTTGCGTCGAATCGCCCGATCGTGAATCCTCGACCAGTCAGCTTCGTTAAGGAAAGAAGTAATTTTCCGGGTGCCACGCGGGCGCCCAAAGCTTTTCAAGGAGGATCAGGATGGCCAAGGCTTGGCTCAATGGATTTTTGGTGGTTTCGCTTCTCGCCGTGTCCGGCGCCGCCCTCACGGGCTGCGAAAGCGCCGACGACTCGAACCCCGCCGTTAGCGGCGGCCACGCCCCGGGCTCGACGCAGGCCGTGGGCACGCCCGACAACCCGTCGGGCCTTCCCGGCGGAGCCACGCCGAACGGGAACACGATGGTCATCGGCGTGAAGTACGTCGCGCTCCGCAACTCCGCGGGCGACGCCCCTTCGCCGACCCAGGACCAGGTCGTCGCGCTTTTCCAGAACATGTCGCAGGTCTGGTCCCAGTGCGACATCCAGTTCCGCGTCGAGGCGTACAGCTCTCCCGTGGCCAGCGCCGATGGGCAGCCCTACTACCCCGCCAACCAGTCGGACCTCGAAGCGATGCGCGGCAAGTACGACGACCACGCGCACGCGCTCTACGTGCGTAGCGGGACCTGGAACCGCTCCGGCGACCTGGGCAACGACGGGAGCAACGGCTTCTCGACGATTCCGCCGTCCAACCCCGAAGGAACCGTCTTCGAGCAGTCGGTGCAGACGGCGACGCTCCTGCTCGCGCACGAGACCGGCCACCTCATCGGCGGCCTCGGTCACCTCTCGGACTCGACGAGCCTCATGAACCATTTCGTTTCGCCCACGAACACGCAGCTCAGCCAGTGGGAATGCGACGACACGCGCGCGGCGATGAGGCAGTACCACGCGGCGTGGATTCGCTAGCCCCGACCTAAGACGTCACCTCGTGTTTTTCGTGTTTTTCGGTGACGTGAGGAACCTCGTCGTCGAGCCAGTACGCCCTTCCCCCGGGCCCCGTGGACTCGACGACGAGAATTTCCTCGAACTTGGCGCCGAAGCCCTTCGCGCCGAGATGGGGCTCGATGGCCCAAAGGCCCTCGGTGGCGATCGCGGGCTTGGGGCCCAGCAGCTCGCCGACGAGCCCACGCGAGGCGAACGAGAAATAAGTGTGAAGCGTGAACGGCCAGCCCCCGCCAGGAAGCTTCTGCAGGCGCAGGCGCGGAAACGGCACGCGATACACGCGATGGCCGAGCACCGAGAACGGATACGCGGCGTGGACGTTGTCGTAGCCCCAGGCCCGCAGCTTGCCGTCGACCGCGCGCCAGATCGCGTCGCTCGCCAGGCCGCGCGCGAAAAGCGCCGGCAGCTCGGCGCGAAGCTCGAGCAGGCGCGCTCGCGCCAGGTCGAGCTCGCGATTGGGCTTGAGCGAAGTCGTATAACCGACGTCGCCGACGTACCCGTCGACGATCGGCGCGGTGTCGAGGATGACGACGTCATCCTCGAGCAGCCGACGCGTCTTCGAGGGGAGCGCCTGCCACCGCTCACCACTCCCGAAACGCGTGGCGTCGCCGAACCAGGCCAGCGAGGTGTGGAAGTACGAGCGCACGCCGCGCTCCTCGAGCCAGGCGTCCATCCGCCGGGCCACCTCGTGCTCGGTCATCCCGGGCGCGAGCCGAGCTTTCATCGTCGTCGCGCACTCGTAGGAAAGACGTTGGGCGCGGCGAAAGCCGTCCAGGTCCGCCTGCGCTGGAGCATGGGCCGATGCGCGAAAGAGCCGGGATGCCACGGTCGAGACAAGGTTCATCTGCCATGCTATAACCGACCCCATGGCCAAAGTCACCGAGCTCGATGATTCCAACTTCAAGTCCACGATCGAGAAAGACGCGCTCGCCTTCGTCGATTTCTACGCCGACTGGTGCGGGCCCTGCCGGCTCTTCGCGCCGGTCTTCGCCAAGGTCGCCGAGGCGCATCCCGAGCTCGCGTTCTACAAGATCGACGGCGACCTCAACGCCGAAGCCCGCGCCGAGCTTACGATCGACAACCTGCCCTTCGTGGCGGCCTTTCGGGCCGGCAAGTTCGTCGAGGGCTTCTCGACGACCGTCGAAGCGGGGCTCGAGACGTTCATCGCCCGCATGAAGGACGCGTCGAAATGATCCTCAACGTCGTCAAGGAGCTCGTCGCCAGGCACACGAAGGCCGAGCTCGACGCGGCGATCGCCACGTTCGAAAGCTCGCTCGAGAACACGCTCGGCGTCGAGGGCAAGGACGACGGCGAAAAGCTCTCGAATCTGCTCGCCGCCTCGGCGATCCGCGCCCGCGTCGACCGGGGGATGGAGCTCAACCAGGCGATCCGCGAGCATTCGCAGCGCGTGCGTTCGATCCTGAGCAAGCCGCCCGCAAAGAAATAGCCGCGTGGACAACCTTACCCACACGCTCATCGGTCTGGCCGCGGGAGAGGCCGCCACTCGCCTTCGCGCCTGTCGCGACCCGGCGGCCGCCAAGCGCACCCGCCTGCTGTTCTGGGCGGTCTCGGCGGCGGCGAACAACTTTCCCGATCTCGACGTGCTCCTGGCGCCGCTCACGCCCGGCAGGCTCGGCTACGCGCTTCAGCACCGCGGCTATACCCATACGCTGGTGTTCGCGCCGCTGCAGGCCCTGCTTGTTATAATGATAGCCCTGGGGCTCGAGCGCGCCTGGCGCCGCGGACGGCGAAAGGCGGCGCGCCTGAAACCCGCCGACTGGCGCTGGGCCCTCGGTCTGGCGGCGGCCGGCCTCGGGCTGCACCTCGGCTTCGACGCCCTCAACTCGTACGGCGTTCACCCGTATTGGCCGCTCGATCGGGCCTGGCGCTTCGGCGACTCGCTCTTCATCGTCGAGCCCTCGCTCTGGGTGGCGTTCGGCGCGCCGCTCGCCTTCGCCGCCGAGTCTCGCGCGGCGAAGGGTTTTTTCGCGGCGGTCGTCGCGCTCGCGGTCGGCTTGGCCGTTTTCACGGGTTATGTCCCCTGGCAGCTCGCGCTCGCGTTCGCCTTCGGCTCGCTCTGGTTCGTGGGCCTGGCGTCGAAGCTCGGAGCGGCCGCGCGCATCGCCGCCGGCTGGGCGGCGGCCGCGGCGATCGTGGCCGGCTTCGCGGCCGTCGGCGGGCACGCGCGCGCCGACGTGCGCGCGCTCGCGGCGTCCCAGCTCCCCGAGTCGCGCATCGCCGACGTCGTGCTCTCGCCATTCCCGCTGAATCCCCTCTGCTGGTCGGTGATCGTCGTCGACACCGACCGCGGCTGGTACTATGCCAGGCGCGGAATCTACGCGCCGGCTCCGCGCCTGCTCGGCGCCGCCGAATGCCCCGAGCTTCCGAGGCCCGGCGCGGCCGGGGCCGAGGCCGCCTACGACCTCGTGCCGACGGCGCTTCCCCAAGTGCCGCGCCTGCTCTGGTCGGAGCAGTTCCAGGCGCCCGTCTCCGAGCTGCTCCGGCTTCGCGACGGCTACTGCAGCGTCGACGCGCTCCTGCGCTTCACGCGCGTGCCGGCCTGGAAGAAGCTCGCCGACGGGCGAGTGCGCGTGGGCGACCTGCGCTTCGTCGGCGCAGGCGGGCGCGCCCGAGGGCGCGGCTTCGCCACGCTCGAGCTTCCGAAACGCGGGAGCGACGACCCTTGCCCCGAGCGGGTTCCGCGCTGGGGCCACCCTCGCCGCGATCTGTTCGTCGGGGATTGAGGCGCGGTCATAGTAATAAGCTATGACAGCAATATCCGTCATAAATTTTACAAGCCCTCCTCTCCGCCCTAATCTCCTCCTCAAGGAGAACCGCCATGAAAAACTTATTGCTCGCCATCGCCGCCCTGACCTCTCTGACCGCCCAGGCCGCGCCCCAGGAAATCAAGCGCGTCCTGAAAGACACGGTCACCCCCGTCGTCCTCGACCTGAATCCCAAGACGGTCTTCTGCACCGACCGCGGCTACGGGAACATCCAGCTCAAGGTTTCGGTTCCGGATCTCGACTGGCTCGCGCATTTCAACCATCGCGTCGAGGGCGAAGGTCAGCCGTGCATCACGGGCGGCCGCTGCTCGGAGACCTTGAACCCGGGCAAGATCCTCGACCCGAACGATCGTTTCGTCGTCGTGCCGGTGCGCGTGGTCCTCACCGAGGTGATTCAGCTCGACCGCGACGCCCGCACCTGCCAGCACGCGCTGCTCGAGAAGGTGGAAAGCCAGATCCGCGGCGTGCGCTTCAACCACAGCCGCGGCAACGACTTCGTCCCGCTCGAGATCGAGAAGTGCGAGAAGCTCTTATAGGCTGTTCTGAATGGCGACGAGCAGCGGCCAGGCCTGCGCCTTGAGCAGGCCCACGGCCGTCTTTCCGCTCTGGCCGCCGAAGTCGGCGCCTTCGCGCATCCAGATCCTGGACTTGATGAAAAACGAGTGGGACCCGTCGTCCTTGGGCTCGACGCACAGGTCGAGGCCGAACTTCGTCGCGTTGTCGAGCACGAGGCTCGACGACCCGGCGAGGTCGAACTCAAGATAGTACGCGCCCACGGCGTCGGCCGGGCAGGCCTTCGACCGGCTCGGCGTGCTCGCCGCGCCCACGAAGTCGGCGCTTTTCTCGAACGGGCCGATTTTTTTGGTCACGGTGAACGAGATGCGCGCCCAGTACTGGTGGCCCTCGACCCTGCGATTCGAGATGTTCGAGCCGCTGGGGTAATAGTTGCGAAGCACTCCGACCAGATCGCGCTTGAGCTCGCGATCGACGTCGACGGGAGTGGCGGGCGCCGGGATCCAGATGTCCTGGGTGCCGATCACTCTCCACTGTCCGGGCGAGGCGTGGGCCGAAAACGAAACGAGAATCGCCAATGCGGGCAAAAGCTTCGATATCATGGCGCGTCACAAAGCAATAGAAGTGCCAAGGGAGACTTAATACAACTATCTGAAATTGCTTATCTTCATCTCTGCAAACTAGTTAACTCAGAGTGTAAAAAACAACCCGCTTCCGGAGCAATGTAGAAAATTTTTTCAATTCAGGCCGCGTCGCGCCCGGAATCGGATTCCGAGGCGGCTGCACGAGTCTCGTCTCCGATCAGCTCCACCAGGATTCTCTCGACCGCGTCCACGTACCGCGCCAAAGCGAAGCGCGCCTTGAACTCGCGATCGGCGTCGAGCGCCAGCTCGCGGCGGCGCTCGCAGTCGGAGAGCGCGTGCAACAGCTCCTCGCCGAGCGCGGCCGAGTCGCCCGCCGTCGCGAGCAGCCCGGTTGCCTCGTGCAGGATCAGCTCGGAGAGCGCGCCCTGGCGCGCGCCGATCACCGGCACTCGCGCGCCCATCGCCTCGACGACGTCGGGATGAAACGCCTCCACGCCGACGTCCGCGTTCACGTAGGCCGTCGCGCCGAGCGCGACGAGCTGAGGAGCCAGCCCGGTCCACGCGTCCCCGCGCTCGAGCGGAGCGAGGCTGACGTGCGTCTCCAGCTCGAGGCTCGCGACGAGCTCGCGCACCGCGAGAGCGCAGCTCTCGCTTTCGACGAGAACGACCGCGCGCGCGCCGCGCGCGGCCGCCGCCGGCGAACGCCGCAGGCGCTCGAAGGCCCGCAGGAAAGTCTTGTGGCCGCTCGTCGCGCTCGCCGTGGCGCGCGTCACGAACACCGCCCCTTCTTCGCGCCGCGCGACGACCGGATCGAGCTGCGGAAACAGGCCGCGCTCGTAGCCGCGGTAGAGCACCGAAAGCTTGCGGCGCCAGCGCAGGCTGCGCCCGAGCTGGTGAGCGACGTAGAGCGAGCTTGCGACGACGTGGTCGCTGAAAACGGCGGCCGCGGCGCGGAAGAGCCCGAGCGCGCGCCCTGGCGGCACGATCGACCAGAGCTGCCAGACGAGCGGCACGTTGAAGCGCGCCTTCAGGCCCGCCGAGAGCCAGTGCGCCTCGAGGCCGACGCTCCAGACGAGGCTGAAGTCGTACATCCGGAAATAGCGAAACAGCTTGCGGTAGTACGCCACGAGCCCGGGCAGCCGCCGCAGGCGCGCAAGCTTGCCGCGCGGGCGCGCGGGTGGCGCGAGCAGGTCGGGCTCGCGCCCCTGGGCGCGCAGCCACGCGGCGACCTCGCCGTCGGCCGACGGGAGGAGCCGAGATGGTCGATGGGGCCGCGCAGGCATTGCGCGATCCCGAAAAGGTACCGAGCCTTGCCCTTCACGACGGGCGAGCCGTCGATCAGCACGAGCCCGACCGGAGCCTGCATCGCGCGGCTCGCGCCCGGCGGCAGCACCGGGCAATAGAGGGTCCCGCCGACGTCGAAAGGCTCGACGCTCGTCCGCTTCTGGATGGCCTCGAGCGCCTTGGCCTGGCCGGCGAAATCCTCCTCGATGCCGAGCTCGAAAAACGGGTTGTTCGACGCGACGACGCGGCCCGTGACCCCGTCGAGCGCGAACACCGCGATCCTCGCGCCGTGAAACGACTTCGAGAGAAAGCGGACGAACTTGTCGGTCGCGTCGCCGATCTTGCCGCCGGAGAACATGAGAAGCTCGGAGAGCACGACCGCGAGCATCGGGCTCGCGGGAAGCTTGAGCGCGACCTCGGGCGCGGGCTCGACGGGCGCCACGCCGGTCATCGCCGCCATCGCCTGCTCGGCGCTCAGCGTGAGCTGGTCGATCTCCTCGGCGTGCTTGTGCTTGACGCCGCCGCCGTCGGCGCCGCCGTCGGCGAGAAGGGCGTCGCCGAGCAGCCCGTCGTCGGCGATCTCCTTCTTCTTCTTGAGCATCCCCACGACGCCCTCAGGCCCGAGCTCGGCGTTCTGCTGCGGAAGCTCGCTCTTTTTCGGCTTGGCGAGGTCGAGCGTGACGTCGGCGCCCTTCTTCGAGGCTTTCTCCGCGGTGAGCGAGGATACCGAGCCTGCCGCCTCCGGCGCCTCCTCCTTGGCGGGCTTGAGGC
>JACQAX010000142.1 GCA_016194795.1 Deltaproteobacteria bacterium
ATGCCAGACCTGCCACGGCAAGGAGCTGCGCCCGAACTGGGACGCGTATAATTTCTGGGCGGGTCAGCTTCCGTTCAACCGCGACCAGCTCTTCAAGGATTCGGTCGAGGCGAAGCTGTACTTCGACCTCATGGAGCGGGCCAAGACGGATCCCCGGCTGAAATATCTCGTGTTCCCCGAGGACATCAAGGAGCGGCTGGAGCGGGCGGGGTTCGTCCAGCTGCCCCATGACGGCGAAAGCGACGGGCCGGGCGTGCACATGTTCGACCAGCTCGCCGACTTCAACGGCAAGAAGATCGCCCAGAGCCTCAAGGACGATCCCGGTTTCCAGAAGTGGAAGTACGCCGTCGTCGCCATGAGCCGGGGCTGCGGCGACCTCAAGAACTTCATCCCCGACGCCGACCGCGCCGCGCTCGAGAAGAAGCTGGGCATGACGCTCGATCAGCTCACCGCCGACACGGCCAAGCGCCAGCAGAGCCTGCGCGATTTCAAGGAAGAGCGGCAGAAGAACCTGTTCGCGCGCGTCATGTTCGCGAAGAAGGATTTCGCCTCGCTCGACGACGAGCAGAAGAAAGCCGTCATGGCCGAAATCGAGCGCCGGCCCGACGGGCGCGAGAACAAGGAGTCGGGCGGCAACGAGGAATGGGTCGCCAAGATGCGCTACATCCTCGAGCCCGAGGGCGTAGTGGTGAGCAACTGGTCGATGTCGCTCGACTCGAACTATCCCAACGTCAAGCTCGACATGAAGTACGGCCCGACCTACACGTTCGCCGACCTGCTCGAGAACATCCAGCGGCCCGTGGGCGGGATCGCCGACGTCAACAAGGAGATCGAAGACGAGCTCAAGTCGAGCGACCCGACCGTCGTGGCGCAGGCCGAGGCCGACCAGAAGCTGCTCAAGGAGGGCGGCGCCCAGAGCTATTACGGCGGCGGCGGCATCTGCAACGCGCTCGCCGCGCGCAGCCAGCGCGCTTACAACAAGGCCCGGGGGATCGTCGCGCGGCCCACGCCCGCCGGCGTCAAGCCCGACTGCCCGCCCAAGACCGATCCGCTCGACGAGACGACCAAGGTCGCCAACAAGGTTTCGGTCGCGCTGCTCAAAGTCTACAAGCCGCCCGCCGTCTGCCTGAAATGCCACTCCGGCGACAAGTCGGTCACCGACTTCGCCTTCGACGACAAGGAAACGTCCGGCGCAGATGACAAACGGCAAACCCGCCCTTTTCAACGTACTGCTGGTGGTACTCCTCGGCGGGCCAGAACTCCGAGACCGCCGTGACCTCCGTGACGATCGGCCGCGCAAGCTCGCCCGAGGCTCCCAGCGCGTCGCGCTCGCGCTCGGCTGCGGCCTTCTGCTCGGGTGAGTGGAAGAAGACGGCCGAGCGGTACTGCGAGCCCTCGTCGGGGCCCTGGCGGTTGAGCTGCGTGGGGTCGTGGAGGTCGAAGAACAGGCGCACGAGCTCGGTGAACGACACCGCCTTGGGGTCGAACTCGACGCGCACGACCTCGGCATGCCCCGTCTCGTCGGAGCAGACCTCTTTGTACGTGGGGTTCTTGGTGTGCCCGCCGCTATAGCCCACGGCCGTCGCGACGACGCCCTTGGTTTTGCGGAACAGATCCTCCACTCCCCAGAAACAACCGGCCGCGAAGGTCGCGAGCTCGGTCGGGGGAAGCGGGGCCGGGGATTCTTTCGTGGCGTACAGGCCGTTGGGCGTGAGCTTGGCTTTCATGGCCAAGCTTTAGCTCAAATCGCCTGGATGCGCAGCATTTCGTCGCCGGCCGGAGCCGACGTACCCGAGTCCGGCGAGCCGGCGTCGGACGCCGCCTCGGCGGCAGCGGGAACCGCGAACTTGGCCATGCGCTGGTCGTCTTCGACGGCCGGAGTGCGCTGCGGAGCCTGAGGCAGGCCGCCGTCGAGCGTGCCGCCGTCCGGCTGCTCGGCGAGCATCGCGACGGGCGAGATCGACTCGACGCCGTTCGAGGCCGGCTGAACCGCGAGATTCGTGACCTGCTTGCCGCCGTTGTAAAGATGCCATTTGCCGTCGCCGCCCTTGCGGATGTCGATGTAGAAATTTCTCTTCGACGCGAACGGGTTGACCTTGTTCGGGTCGTACTGGATGCGGAGCTTTCCGCCCTTGGTCAAGTCGACGGCGTCCTGGTCGGCGTAGACCACGACGATGCCCGAGTAGCCCTTGACGTTCAGGTCGCAGCCCTTGCGGAACTGCTTGGCGTCAAACGTCTTGCCGCTCGCCTTCATCCCGGCAAGGTTGCCGCTGGCGTCGGTCAGGATGTAAATCGGGACGTTGATCTTCCCGTCGGGGGTCTTCGCGGTAACGAGGAGGTTCTCGTCGGCGAAAGCGCTCACGGCAACGGTCAAACACAACAACGCGAAAAAGCTCTGCTTGAAATTCATCTCAACTAATCTCCCAGGTGTCAGCTATTTCAAGTCCCGGGCCGAAGTGATTCCCCAGTGAAAATGAAGGGCTTACCCCCTCGAGGGGTGCCGCCCAATATTCAGCCGTCAAGTTTGTGGACAGTTTGAACGCGTCGCGTTATGGGGTTTTCCACTATGGGGAATCCACTTTTCGCGACCAAGAGCCTCGATCAACTTCGCTCGGACGCCGAGCACGGCCACGGCCTGAAGCGCACCCTGGGAGCGCTCGATCTGGTGATGCTCGGCATCGGCGCCATCATCGGCACGGGGATCTTCGTCCTCACCGGGCGCGCCGCCGCCGCCAACGCCGGCCCCGCCGTCGCGCTCTCGTTCATCATCGCGAGCGTCGCCTCGGCCTTCGCGGGCCTCTGCTACGCCGAGATGGCCTCGATGATCCCGATCGCGGGCTCGGCCTACACGTACTCGTACGCCACGATGGGCGAGCTCGTCGCGTGGATCATCGGATGGGACCTTATTCTGGAATATCTCGTCGGCGCGGCCACCGTCAGCGTCGGCTGGTCGGGTTACGTCGTCGCGTTCATGAAAGACACCCTCGGCGTCACGCTGCCCTCGCAGTGGGTGAATGCCCCCGTCAACTGGAACGAGGCCACGCAGGGGTTCGTCCGCACCGGCGCGATCATGAACATCCCGGCCGCGCTGATCACGCTCTTCGTGACCGGCATCCTGATCGTCGGCATCAAGGAGTCGGCGCGCTTCAACTCGGTCATCGTCTTCATCAAGGTCGCCGTCGTGCTCGCGTTCATCGCGTTCGCGGCGCCCTTCATCGTGCCGGCCAACTGGCACCCGTTCATACCACCGAACACCGGGGTTTTCGGGCACTACGGCTGGTCTGGCATTTTCCAGGGCGCGACGATGGTTTTTTTCGCGTACATCGGCTTCGACGCCGTTTCGACGGCGGCCCAGGAGTGCAAGAATCCGCAAAAAGACC
>JACQAX010000143.1 GCA_016194795.1 Deltaproteobacteria bacterium
CGAAGCGCGCGCTGTGCGTGAGCGTGCCGATCCGCCTCGACGACGGCTCGATCCAGGTTTTCGAAGGTTTCCGCGTCCAGCACAACATGACTCTCGGGCCGGGCAAGGGCGGCGTGCGCTACCACCAGGACGTCACGCTCTCGGAAGTCGCGGGCCTCGCGATGCTCATGACGTTCAAGTGCTCGCTGGTCGGCCTGCCGCTCGGCGGCGCCAAGGGCGGCATTCGCATCGACCCGACGCTGCTCTCGCGCCAGGAAAAGCAGGCGCTCACGCGCCGCTACACGAGCGAGATCAACATGATCATCGGTCCCGATAAAGACATCCCCGCGCCCGACGTCGGCACCGACGGCCAGACGATGGCGTGGATGATGGACACGTACTCGCAGGAAAAAGGCTACGCCATCCCCGGCGTCGTCACCGGCAAGCCGATCGAGATCGGCGGCAGCCTCGGTCGCGCCGAAAGCACGGGTCGCGGCGTCGTTTATACGATCGTCCAGGCGGCCGATCGCCTCGACATGAGGCTTGGCTCCACGACCACGGTTTCGGTGCACGGCTTCGGCAAGGTCGGCGCCGTCGCCGCCGAGGAGATGCACGCGCTTGGCTGCAAGGTCGTCGCCGTCAGCGACGTCACCGGCGGTCTCTACGACAAGAACGGCCTCGATATCCCCGCCCTGCTGAAACACGTCGCCAAGAACCGCGCGCTCAAGGGCTTTCCGGGCGCCGATTCGATCACGAACGAAGAGCTCTTCGCCATCGAGGTGGACGTCATGATCCCGGCCGCGATCGACGGCGTCATCACGATGAAGAACGTCAACAAGGTGAAGGCCAAGATCATCGCCGAGGGCGCCAACGGCCCGATCACCGCCGACGCCCACAAGATCCTCGTCGAGAAGGGCGTGTTCATCATCCCCGACGTTCTCTGCAACGCCGGCGGCGTGATCGTCTCGTACTTCGAGTGGGTCCAGGGCCTGCAGAACTTCTTCTGGAACGAGCGCGAGGTGAACGAGAAGCTCAAGGACACGATGGTCAACGCGTTCAAGCGCGTGTCGACCTGCATGGACCGCTACAAGACGCGCGACATGAAGACCGCGGCGCTCATCACGGGCGTCGAGCGCCTGAATCGCGCTATGCTGCTGAGAGGCCTGTTTCCCTGATGTGGCGGACCGCGCTGCTCGCTCTCGTTGCCCTGGGTGGTGGAGCTCGACCGGCCATCGCCTGGGAAAACCATCCGACGATCACGCGCGCGTCGCTGCAGGCCTACGAAAACTGGGAGCCCGCGCCGTACGAGCCGATCGACAAGGCGCTGAGCGCGATCGCCCAGGCCGGCAAAGCGGCGCCGGCGTCGGTCACCGCGTTCTGCGCCCAGATCGAGATCAACTGCGGCAAGGTGAAGTGGGACTGGCAGCCGCCGCAGTCCGGGACGGCGGCGCCGACGGCGCTCGACGTGCTCATCTTCTCGTCGTTCGAGCCGGATTTCGGCATGGACGAGGACCTCGACGTCAACCCCGACCAGAAGTACATGGGTGGGACGCGTGGCCCCTCCAGCAAGGGCTTCCGCCACATGTTCTACCGCGCCTGGACGCCCTTCGACCCGATCACCACCTTTCATTTCCCCTTCCACGAAATGGGCGTGGCGCCGGAGCGGGCCGAGCTCTTTTTCCGCATGGCGCGCGACCTCAAGACGGCGGGGCACGTGTTCTGGGCTTACCGCGTGCTGGGCTGGGGCCTGCACTACGTCCAGGACCTCGGGCAGCCTTACCACGCGACGCAGGTCGCGAGCCTCAAGCTGATGCCGCTTAAAGTATTGATGGCGCTCGGCTGGGAGGCGTTCGTTTCCGAGACCACGCGGATCGTCGGGAACTTTCACCTCGTCTTCGAGCGCTACTGCGAGTACCTCACCGACCCGAACCGCGGCGAGCAGCCACTGGCCCTCGTCTTCAAGGTTCCGCGCGCCGACGAGTCGCTCAAGCTCGTGCTGGAGCAGCGCGAGCTTCCGATCGCCGAAGGCGCTCGGCGCCTGGCGATCGCGAGCTCCCAGATCGCGGCTCCGGTCGCGACGGCGGAGCTGGCGCTGCTCGGCGACCAGCTGCAGGCTCCGGGGATGAACGTGATCGCCAACTTCTTCGACGAGGGCGGGCGCCCGAAGGTGAATTTCGCCGAGATCGAGGCGAACGGCGCGCTGGCCGGCCCGCGCAAAGAGATGCTCCTGGCGATGGAGGTCGCGCTCTCCAATACCGGCGTCGCGACTCGGTGGTACGTCGACGCGTTCCGCAACGCCTTCAGCGAGACGCACTGAAGCTGACGATCATCTCGACAGCGTAGCGGAAATGCGCGGATTGGGCCGGTGCTGCCGGATTTCAGTCGAGCGATTCCGGGCGTTTGCGCCGCCCGTTCTGGTACCTGCCTTGCAGCTCATAAGGGCATGAAGCTTTTCGGGACTATCGCTGGAATTCTGGCACTTTCCGCCACCGCGCTCGCGGACCCCGCTCCGCCGGCCAGGCTCGACGTCAGCTGCTACGTCACCCACAAGGGGCAGAGCGTGGAAACGCTTTACGTCTCGAGCGAGGGCAAGCCGATCTCGATGCTGATCGGCAGCATGTCGTCCGACGTGCTCCTGCTCGACGTCGGCGGCTCGGGCGACTCGGTCGACGTTCGCGTCCAGGGCCGCGATAATTTCACCGCCACGGCGGGCGAGAACCTCACGTCGGTCCGCGATGGCCTCAATGGCTCGGCGGCGGGCACGATCGACGTGGATCCGACGAAGAAGAACCCGGTACGGCACGTCAACTTCGACGTCGAGGTCAGCAACGCCAAGAGTCTCGTGCACGTTGCTTGCTCGGCGGTTTCACACAGCCCGAGAGCGGCGGCGATCGCCGCCGCCAACGCGGCGAAGTCGCACCTCGGCGTTTCGCTCGTTTCGTTCACGAACTGAGCTGAACGGGGCTTTTTCGAGGCTCAGGCCACGGCCGGCGTCGTCGGGGTTCCCGTCGTGCCGGGCGGGGTTCCGGAAGTTCCCGTCGTACCCGCGGGCACGGCTTCGGGCGGCGCTTCTTTGAGCTCTTTGTAAGTGCACTCCTTGTTGGGGCACTTGTGCATGAAGCCTTCGCGCTTGGTGAACTTCTCGGTGATGATCGGCCAGGCGCACAGGGGGCAGGGGCCGACGAGCGGCTTGTCCCAGAGCGCGTAGCTGCATTTCGGGTACTTGTTGCAGCCGTAGAAGATGCGGCGGTAGCGCGACATGCGCGCGGCGAGCTCGCCTTCTTTGCACGACGGGCACTGGATGCCCGTCGTGATCGTCTCGGTGGTCTTGCAGTCGGGATACTTTTCGCAGGCGAGGAACTTGCCGAACTTGCCGTTCTTGATGAGCATGTCGGCGCCGCACTTCGGGCACTTCTTGTCGCTCTTCTCGCGCGGCAGCACGACGATCTCGCCCTGCTCGTCCTTCTTGAACTCGGCGGTGAACTTGCATTCCGGGTAGTTCGAGCAGGCGAGGAACTGGCCGAGCTTGCCCCACTTGATCACCATCACCGCGTTGCACTTCTCGCACTTGTGCTTGGTGGGGATCTCCTGGTGCTTGATGTCCTTCATCGTGATCTTGGCTTGCTCCAAGGTCTTCACGAAAGGCTTCCAGAAGTCGCGCATCATCTTGACCCAGTCGACGTCGCCTTCCTCGATCTGGTCGAGCTTCTCTTCCATCGCGGCGGTGAACGTCGCGTCCATGATCTCGGGGAAGGCCTGCTTGAGGAGGTCGGTGACGACCATTCCCAGCTCGCTCGGGTAGTAGCGGTTGTCGCGCTTCTCGACGTACTCGCGGTCCTGGATGTTCGAGAGAATCGAGGCGTAGGTCGACGGGCGGCCGATGCCTTTTTCTTCGAGCTCCTTGATGATGCTGGCGTCGGTGAAGCGCGGGGGCGGCTGGGTGAAATGCTGCTCGGGCAGGAACTCTTTCGGCTTGTGGGTCTCGCCCTCGTGCAGGTCGGGCAGGTCTTGATGGGAGTTTTCGGAAGACGCGGCCTCGTCGTCGTTCTCGGCTCCGGCGGCCTTCTTCGCCGTCTCGTCGTGGCCTTCCTCGTAGACGGCCGTGTAGCCCGGAAACTTCACCTTCGAGCCGGTCACGCGCAGCAGGACGTCGCTGCCTTTGGACGACTTCGCGGCGAGCTCCATGGTCTTCTGGTCGTAGATCGCCGACGTCATCTGGCACGCGATGAAGCGGTTCCAGATGAGCTGATACAGGCGGAACTCGTCGCGCTCGACGTTCTTCTCGACCATCTCGGGCGTGAACTCGAGGCTGGTCGGGCGAATCGCTTCGTGCGCGTCCTGAGCGCTCTTCTTCGTCTTGTAGACGATCGGCTCTTCCGGCATGTAGTCGGCGCCGTACGTTTTCTCGATGTGCGCGCGCACCTCGGTGATCGCTTCGGGCGTGATGCGCACCGAGTCGGTACGCATGTAAGTGATGAGGCCGTGCGTGCCGACCTCGCCGAGATCGACGCCTTCATATAGGTGCTGCGCGAGCGTCATCGTCTTCTTGGCCGAGAAGCCGAGCTTGCGGGCGGCCTCCTGCTGGAGCTTGGACGTGATGAACGGGGCCTGCGGGCGGCGCTGGCGCTCCTTGGTCTCGACGCTGCTGACCAGGAAGTCGCGGCCCTTGATGCTGCCGAGCAGCCCGTCGACGTCGGTCTTGTTGCCGAGCACGGGGTCTTTGGCGTCGACCTTGGCCAGGCGGGCGATAAAGGGCTTACCCGACTTCTCGAACTGGATGCCGACCGTCCAATACTCCTCGGGCTTGAAGGCCTTGATCTCGAACTCGCGGTCGACGACCATCTCGACGGCCACCGACTGCACGCGCCCGGCCGAGAGGCCGCGGCGAACCTTGTCCCAGAGCAAAGGGCTGATCTTGTAGCCCACGAGCCGGTCGAGGACGCGGCGAGCCTGCTGGGCGTTGAACTTCTTCTCGTCGAGCTCGACGGGATTATTGAGCGCTTCGAGGATCGCGTTCTTGGTGATCGCGTTGAAGAGCACGCGCTTGACGACCTTGCCGCGCTTCGGAAGCTCGTCGGCGATGTGCCAGGCGATGGCTTCCCCTTCGCGGTCCGGGTCGGGCGCGAGATAGATCTCGGCCACGTTCTCGGCGGCCTTCTTGATGTCCTCGATGACCTTGTCCTTGCCCTTGATGACGACGTAGTCCGGCTTGAAGTTCTTGTCGACGTCGACGCCGAGCTTGGACTTGGGAAGATCCTTGATGTGCCCCACGCTTGCCTTCACCGTGTAGCTACGGCCCAGGTATTTCTGGATCGTCTTGGCCTTGCTGGGCGACTCGACGATGATGAGCGCCTTTTTCTGGACCGGTGCCTTCTTGCTGTCGGCTTTCGCGGTGGTTTTTTTCGGCGCCTTTTTGGCGGGCTTCTCCGAAGCAGCGTCGGTGGTGACGGCTTTTTCGGCGGCCTTTGCGGCTTTTGGCATAGCGCGATTATTTTAACAAACTGGTCAGTTGTCAAATAGGATGTTTTCCGTCTCGCCGCTACTTCACAGTCCTTCGAGCGGCAATTGTTGCCTTTGGGGCGCGAGATTCGCCGGAATCGCGTCGCGCGCGTGGGTTTGGAGGAGATGGTCGAGGTCGTCGGCGCGAAGGACCGTGCAAGCGCCGTCATAGATGAGGCGATTGGGGATCTGGGAAAGCTCGGAAAAGACGCTCGACGGTACCGCGGCGACCGTCTTGCCTTGGGCCACGGCCGCGCGCGCGGTGTGAAGGCTGCCCGAGCGACCGGCCCCCTGCACGACCCAGACGACGTCGGCCAGGCCCGAGATGATGCGGTTGCGCCGCGGGAAGTGCATGGCCCGCGGCTGCGTGCCGGGCGGGAGCTCGCTGAGCAGCCCGCCGCCGCTGTCGAGCACCCGGGCCGCGAGCTCGTTGTTGTCGGCGGGATAGAGGACGTCGACGCCCGAGCCGAGGACGGCGAAGTTCGGCATCCCGCTTTCGGTGGCGTAGTGGTGGGCGAGCGAGTCGATCCCGTGGGCGAGGCCGCTGACGACCTGGAGCCCACGCGTGGTGAGTCGCGGGAGAAATTCGCTCACGAGCCGGACTCCGTAGGCGTCCGGCCTCCGGCTGCCGACCACGGCGAGCGTCCGAGGCGCCTCGCGTGGAAGCTTTCCTTTGTAGAAGAGGTTCCACGGCGGCTCTTCGAGCGCGCGCAACGCCGGAGGGTACTCGTCGGACCAGAAGCTCGCCACCGAGACGTTGCGGCCCAGGACCGTGGCGGTGTCATCCGCCAGTCGTCGGGCGGTATGGATCGTTTCCCAGACGGCGCGCGCGTGTTCGCGCTCGGCGCGGCAAACGGCGTCGGCGATCTCGCCGGGTTCGGGGGGCGCGGGACGCTGGCGCATCTCGAGCACGCTGGCGTGGTACGCGACGCTATGGGGCAGGTGGCTCAGGATCAAAGAATTGTCCATCGCCACGCCCAATAGCAATGCGCGTGCCGCTGGAAACGCTACTGCGACTTGACGTCGTCGGGCGGAGACGGGAGCGCCGGTTCGACCGAACCCGCCTCGGGCGGCGTGATCGGCTCGACGTTCGGCTCCTTCGGCGACAGCTCGCCCGGTACCGCCGGCTCGTTCGCCGCCGGCGGGGCCGGCGGGGCCTCGAGCGTCTGCTCGGGCGCCGGCTTGAGATGGGCCGGCGGGGCGGGCGTTTCCATTCCCGGCGGGTTCACCGTCGGCGAGTCGAGCGTCTGGTCGAGCGACGGATCCTGCGGCGGGGCCTTGCGGCCCTGCTCGGCGTCGCTGCCCGGCAGCTTCTCGGCCTCGTCGGTGGGCGTATCGGCCGCGCTCGGAACCGTCGGCTCCGTGCTCGGGGTCGACTGGAGATCCTTGGACTTGTCCCACTGGTCAAGTTCCTTGATCTCGGCTTCTTCTTTCTTGCCCATGCCCTCGCCGCTCGAGCGGTCAAGCTGGTCGAGCTCGTCGAGCTCCTTGTCTTCGGGCGTGCGGCGCTCGTCTTCGCCGAAGTCGCGCATCTCGCCCTTCTTCTGGCGCTCGAGGTCGGAGACGTCGGTGAGCAGCACGGCGAAGTCGCCGCGCGAGAACAGGTCGTGCGCATGCAGGACCATCGCGGTGGAGAACTGCGCCGTGGCGTGGATGACGATCGCGTCGGCGTTGATCAGGAAGTCGCTGTCGGTGATTTTCACGCGGGTGACCGGATCGTAATAGTCGTAGACGCGGAAGACGTTCCCGACCTGAACGCCGTCCTCGATGCCGCGGTCGAGGTGGATGAACTGGTACTGGGCCGAGTTGCGCGTGCTGAGCTCGGTGTTGGTGACCACGAGCGCCTCGAGGGCGGTGCGGGCCGGCAGCGGCTTGAGGTCGCTGA
>JACQAX010000158.1 GCA_016194795.1 Deltaproteobacteria bacterium
ATCCCGGCGCCTGCACCGTCGCGCGCGCCGTCACCCAGTCGCGAGGGAGCGCCGACGCGATGGCCGCGTCGAGAAGCGCCTGCCCGCCGCCGTAGCAGAAGTTTCCGTTGCCCACGCGGCAGCGATAGCCGGCATAGCCGTCCTCGTAGGCCGTGCGCGTGGCCTCGGTGGGCCCTGCCTCGTCGAGCCAGACGTAGGGTGTCGCGGCGAGCGTATTTCCGAGTCCGATGGAGAACTGCGAGAGCAGCCCGGGCAGAAGGCAGAGCAGGCAGAGCACGGCGAGCGTCGCCTCGAGAAAGGCGCCGTGCCGCTTGATCGCGCGCGACGACATGGTAGGGTGAAACTCGCATGAATTGCCGGGATTTTCTATGAGCAAAGTTTCGATTCTGGGGTCGGACATCTCCGTCTACGACCTCGACGAAACGGTCGAGAAGCTTCGCGAGCTGGCCGAGAGCGGTGGGCGCCATTACGTCTGCGTGTCGAACGTCCATACGGTCGTCATGGGCACCGAGGACCGCGCGTTCGCCGAGGTCACCAACGCGGCGTCGCTCGCCACCGCCGACGGCGTGCCGCTCATCTGGGCCTCGAAGGTGCTGGGCGGCCCGGCGATCCACGGCCGCGCGAGCGGCCCCGACATCATGGCTCGGATCCTGCGCGATCCCGCGTCGCGCCACCTGCGCCATTATTTTTACGGCTCGACCCCCGAGGTGCTCGAGCGGCTGCGTGAGCAGCTCGCGCCCATCCTCGACGAGAAACAGCTCGCCGGCTTCTGCTCGCCGCCGAAGCGGCCCGCGCACACGCCTCTGACCGCGCTCGACGCCGACGAGCTCGCCGACTGCCGGCGCATCGACGAGGCCGCGCCCCACATCGTCTGGGTGGGGCTTGGCGCCCCGAAGCAGGAGGTGTGGATGTACCGCGCTCGCCCGCACCTCAACGCACCCGTGCTCGTGGGCGTCGGAGCGGCCTTCGATTTTCTGGCGGGCAACAAGAAGCGCGCGCCGCTTTGGATGCAGAAGTCGGGCTTGGAGTGGGCGTATCGCTTTCTGCAGGAGCCGAAGCGCCTTGCGTCGCGTTATCTCAAGACCAATCCCGTTTTCGTCGCTGAGGTTGCGAAACAGGCGATCTGGGGCAGAATCAAGTGACCATGAAGGTTCCTTTCAACAAGCCCGTCCGCCTCGAGAACCACGCCGAGGTGCTGGCCGAGGCCGTCAACTGCCCGCAGCTCGCCGGCAACGGGCCCTACACGAAGCGCTGCGAGGATTATCTCGACGCGGCCCTTCAAGTTCCCACGCGCATCGTGACGTCGGCGACCCACGCCCTCGAGATGATGGCGCTCGTGGCGGGCATCAAGGACGGCGACGAGGTGATCGTCCCGAGCTTCACCTTCGTCTCGACGGCCAACCCGTTCGTGCTGCGCGGCGCGCGCCTGCGCTTCGCCGACAACGACGCCGACGGCAACATCCTGCCGGGCGAGGTCGAGCGCCTGTTCACCTCGAAGACCCGCGCGGTGCTCGCCGTCGATTACGCGGGCGCGTCGCCCGATCTCGACCAGATCGTCGAGCTCTGCGAGCGCAAGCGCGTCCCGCTTTTCGAGGACGCGGCCCAGGGCATCGGCGCGACCTATCGCGGCCGCCCCCTCGGCACGATCGGCAACCTCGGCTGCTACAGCTTCCACGACACGAAGAACATCACCTCGGGGGAAGGCGGCGCGCTCATCATCCGCGACCAGAGCTACCTCGAGGCCGCCGAGATCATCCGCGAGAAGGGGACCAACCGCCGCAAGTTCATGCTCGGCCTGGTCGACAAGTACACCTGGGTGGCGATGGGCTCGAGCTACGTGCTCTCGGAGCTGAACTCGGCCTATCTCTGCCCGCAGCTCGAGCGCATCAACGAGATCAACGCCCGGCGCGGCGAGCTCTGCCGCCGCTACGAGCGCGAGCTCGGGGCCGCCTTCGAACGCGTCGGCGCGCGCCGGCTCGCGGTGCCGGCGTTCAACAAGCCCAACCACCACATGTACGCCGCGGTCTTTTCGAGACCCGAGCACCGCCCGAGCTTCATCGCGCACATGAAAGGCGCGGGCGTGACCTGTCCGTTCCACTACGTCCCGCTCCACTCGTCGCCGTTCGGGCGCACGTTCTACGACTCGGGCGTGCCCGACGAGCTGCCGGGCTGCGACCGCATCGCGGGCAACCTCGTGCGCCTGCCACTCTATTTCAACATGACCGAGGAAGAGCAGTCTTACACGATCGAAAGGGCCCTCGAATGGCTGCGCTCAGGGGTCTGAGGGTATTGCCGCTCCTTGCCGCCGCATTCGCGTGCCTGGCCGTCGCCGAGCAGGACCACGAGCCGCCTTTTTCGATCTTCGAGCTCATTCCCACGCCGCCGCTCTCGATCGTGGATGCGCAGAACCGGCTTTCCCGCTCGATCGACCGCACCGACGCCGGGCTGAAGGAGGTGTTTTCCGACAAGCTCAACGATCGGGCCGCCGAAAGGCTCAAGTCGTGGCTCCAGGTGCTCGAGGATCGCGACCTGATCCGAGGCATTCCGTCTCGCGACTCCCTGACCGAGCCGCAGCGCAAGTCGCTTGCCGAGCTCGCGGGCCTCGCGCGCGCGCTCCCGCGTGACGTGAAGGCCCTCAGCGAGAAGTTCGACAAGAGGATCGAGGCTCGTCGCGCGGAGGTCGAGGGCCGCATCAGCCGCGCCCGCGTCGAGACGCTTCCGGCCATCGAGCACGCCTGCCGGCTCGTGTCGGACGAAATCGACAACCCCGTGGAGTGCCGTGAGTTCAAGCGCCAGCGGAGCGAGAAGATCGCGCTTCAGAAGCACGCGCTGCTCAAGACGGCCGACGAGGCCTTCAAGGATTACCGCGCCGAGAGCAGCCGGCTGTTTCAGCGCTGCGCCGACGCCCTGCTTCGGGCGAAGGTCGCGTTCCGCGACGCGCTCCCGCCCGACGCGCGCGAGGCGATCCGGAAAATCGAGCGCTCCGAGGTGCAGCTGCTTCGCGACCTGATGGCCGTCAACGACGGGCTCGTCATCTCAACCGCCAAGCCGTGAGCCGCGGGCCGGTCAGCCGCCGAAGCCGTGGTTGAGCTTGGCGCCCGCGAGCACGTGCATGTGGAGATGAAACACCGTCTGCCCGCCGTCGGCGCCGTTGTTGATGACCGTGCGATAGCCCGTCTCGCGCAGGCCCTTCTCGGCCACCAGGCGATCGGCGAGCTCGTAGAGCGCGGGCATGATGGCGCGGCGATCCGCGTCGGTCAGGTCGTTGAGGCTCGCGACGTGCTTCCGGGGAAGCACCAGCGCGTGGACGGGCGCCTGGGGCGTGATGTCGGCGATGGCGATCGCCGCGTCCGATTCCGCCAGCCTTTTGGCGGGGATTTTTCCGTCGATGATCTTGCAGAAGAGGCAGTCGCTCATGGTGGTGGCTCCTATTCAACGGCCCGGTGGATATTGGCGCCGAGGCCGGTCAGTTTCGTTTCCATCTCCTCGTAAACGCGGTCGAGGTGGTAGACGCGGCGAAC
>JACQAX010000256.1 GCA_016194795.1 Deltaproteobacteria bacterium
CGCCCCGGCGACTGCGGCGCCGTTGGGCAACGAACCGGCCGGGCGAGAGCAATCCAGAGCCTGGGCCTGCGAGGCCAACCCGAAAACCATCAAAACCGTGAACAAACGCATCCGCGTCTCCCTCTATAATGAGGGGTGCTATTACGCTGTGCGGCACGATTTGCCAATGGCCAACCACGCCTTGGCGATATTGTTTTTATTTCAGCTAGTTAAGCGCGGTCCAGGGCGGCACCGAGGTCGCCCCCCATCTGCTCGAAACGGGCAAGGGCTTCGGCGATGAACTTCTCGTCTGAGGCAAGCCGGCGCACATCGGCCTCCGAGGCATCGAGCTCGCTGATCTTATAGGTCTGCTCGAGCGGCCCCTGCTCGAGCTTCACGAGGAACTTGGAGTTCCACGAAAAGACGGTGATCTTGCATTCGGGGCGCGGGATCTCGGCGACGATTCTCATGCGAACCTTTATGCCATACCCGACTCATGATATCCAGTTTTGGCGATGGCAACGCTCGAGCTCAAAGCCGGAAGACCCGCTCTGGTGCTGGCTCCCATGGAGGGAGTCACCGACGCGCCGATGCGCGCCCTGATGAGCGAGCGCGGCGGCTTTTCTTTTTGCGTCACTGAATTTTTTCGCGTGAGCCAGGACGTGCCTTACGGGCGCGCCTTTCGCGTCCACGCACCCGAGGTCCGCGACGGCTGGAAGACGCCCTCGGGCTCGCTGGTCCAGCTCCAGCTGCTCGGAGGCGACGCCGACAAGCTCGCCGAAACCGCGCTGCGCGCCTGCCGCGTCGGCGCCCCCGGCATCGACCTCAACTTCGGCTGTCCCGCCCCCACGGTGAACAAGCACGACGGCGGCGCGACGCTTTTGAAATACCCCGAACGCATCCGCGAGATCGTGGGCGCGGTTCGCCGGGCGGTTCCGAAAGACATCCCGGTGTCGGCCAAGCTCAGGCTCGGCTGGGATACGATCGAGCCGATCCATCGGAACGCCGAGATGGCCGCCGAAGGTGGCGCCTCGTGGATCACGATCCACGGGCGCACGAAAACCCAGGGCTACATGCCGCCGGCGTACTGGGGGCCCATCGGCGAAGTGCGCCGCCGGCTCGGGATTCCCGTCGTCGCCAACGGCGAGATCTGGACGCTCGACGACATGAGGCGCTGTCGCGACGAAACGGGCTCGGAGCACTTCATGCTCGGCCGGAGCGCGCTCGCCGACCCGACGCTCGTGCACACGCTCGCGCGCGAGCTGGGGCTTCCGTCGCCCGCGCCCGCCACCGAGACCGACTGGACGTCGATCTTCGCCCGCTTCGTTTACTTCTGCTCGTTGCAGTCCGACAGCCAGTACTACGCGCTCTGTCGTATGAAGCTCTGGCTGAGAATGGTCGGCCACCGGCACGCGTATGCGTGGCTCGACCCGCTCAAGCGAGCCTTGTCGCTCGAGGAGTTTTTCGCGCGGCTTCCCGGCGGCTCAGTCGCCGCGGCGTCCCTGCCGAAGTGGTTTGAGCCCGAAAATCCGCTCGATGGCACCCCGAATGTCCGCATGCGTGTGAACGCGCGTCGCCGTGTCGTCGGTGCTGTACAGCCAAACGTACTTTGATTCGGGCGCCCAGTCGCCGTGTCCGTGCCAGCGGTCGCCGGTGCCGCGACCGTGGTCGGTCGTGAGAAGCAGCGTCGTGTTGGCGCCGTACTCGCCCATCGTGGCGAGCGTGTCGAGGAGCTGCCGCAGCCACGCGCCGGACTGGCGGATCTGCGCGGCGTACTTCGCGAAATCGCCGGCATGCGCCCACTCGTCGGTGTCGTTGAGCGAGATGTAGAGAAAGCGCGGGCGATTCGCCTTGAGGTAGCGGAGCGCCTGCGCGAACGTGAGCTCGTCGTTGCGGCACGCCTCCCAGCGCTGGCCGGCGGCGGCCTGCTCGCGGTTGAGGCGCTCGAGCTCGGGATCGCCCGTGCCGTCGTCGAGCGCGACCTGACCGGCGTTGACGAACGTCGAGCCCTCGCGGTGCTCGACGGCGAACTTGATGTTTTCCCAGGAGGCGATCGTAGCGACCTGTGTCGGCGCCAGGCGCAGCTCGCGCACGAGCCGCTCCTCGAGCGTCTCGACGCCGATGCGCCCGCAGTCGTTCGTACGGCAAGGCTGGGTCGCGCCCGCCATGATGCTCTGGTAAGCGGGCAGGCTGATGTTGACGGGGTTGGCGACCGTCATCGCCTGCGCCTTGCGCACGTTGCCCGTGATCGCGCCGTACGGCGGGAACGCGATCATCGGCGTGTCGAAGATTTCCTGCCAGCGGACGCCGTCGATCATCATCAGAATGACGTTTTTCGGGGGAGCCGCTTGCACGAGAGACGAGAAAAGAAACGCGACCGCGAGGGGGAGGAGTTTTGTCTTCATGGGATGACCGCTAGCACGCGGTCACCCTCTTGCAAATTACTTGTGGACCGCGGAGACCGCTTCGACAGGCTGCGTCACTGCCTCGACAGGGGCTGTAGGCGCGGGTTGCGGGGTGGGCACCGTGACGGGCTGCGCGATCGTCTCGGTTTTTTCGCCGACCAGCGTGACCTGCACCTCCGGCGCGTTCGCGCGCGGCTGCGAAGGCATCTCGAGGTTGCACGCGCGGGCGTTGGGGCACTCGAAGGCCACGCGTCCCGAGCCAGCCTCGTAGCGCGTATAACTGCGCCCGGCGGGCGTATCCCGGATCAGCTGGATCGCGTTGAGCACGTGCGCGAGGTCGCGGCGCTCGATCGTCACGGCATCCCGCCGCACGATGCGCTTCTCGGTCCGGCCGGTGAGCGTCGCGAGCCCGAAGCCGAGGACCATGCCGAGAACGAGGATCACGCCGATGTGCTGTAGTTTCATGTCCCCCATCGTAATGTACAATGGAACCATGAGCAACAAACGCGATGCGCTTTTGGTGCGAGCGATCGATTTCGCCTACGACCGCGTCATCGGCACCGAAGGCGGCCGGAATTCCGCCACGGACCTCGCCGCCGAGCATTCGCGCGCGGACCGTTCGCTCGAGGAGAACATCGACGCGCTCGTCCGCTGGCAGGTCGCCAAGTGCGCCGCCACCGGCTTCGTCACCGGCCTCGGAGGGCTGGCGACCCTGCCGATCACCCTTCCCGCCGATCTCTTCGCCAACTACTACATCCAGGTGCGCATGGTCGCGGCGATCGCGATCATGTGCGGACACGACATCAGATCCGACAAGGCCCGAACCCTGGTTTACCTGAGCCTCTGCGGAAACGCGGCCGCCGACGTCGCCAAGGACCTCGGCGCCCGCGCCGGACGCCACGCCGTCGAGGCGACGGCCGCTCGGTTGAGCGGGCGCGGGGCGGCTTCGGTTTTCAGCAAGCTCTTGCCGCTCGTCGGAGGCGTCGTCAGCGGCGCGATCGATGCGGTCGCCTGCCGCGTGGTCGGCGAAGCGGCCAAGAAAATCTTCGGCGTCGGCACAAAGAGTGCACCTTCTTAGGCGTAATGAAGTCCCTCCAAAATGGTCGCCTGCGTGGTTATATCCCCTTACCCGACGAGAAGCTCCTGTACGAAGAAGGCAGCCCCTGGTTTTTCGGGCATGTCCACGTCACCAGCTATCGCATCTGCGTTCGCAGCGGATTTTTCGGCCGCGACAAACAGATGATCCTGCTTCCGCACATCGTTGCCGTCGACCTTGGCGCCGACCAAGCGCTCATTCTGAGGCTCGAATACGGCGAGAAGATAACCCTCAAACACCTCAGTAATCCCCAGCTGGTACGCGAGCTCGTCCGCCCCTTTGCAAAACTTCTGCGACAGTGCTAATGCGTCGCGGCAAGGGATGGAGGGGACGATGTTCGCTGAATTCTTTTCGGGCTTGGCCTTGGTTCTGCAGCTCACGATCGCGCCGATCCACGTCGATACGGCCACGGACCTTTCCGTCGAGCTGAGCGCGCTCTTGCACTGGACGTGCAGCAATCCGTACTGGGTCGGCTCGCACGAGGTGCGCGGCGGAATGTTCGCGGGCCAGCTCGAGACGACCTGCCTCGTCGAGGGCGCGACCGGCAAAGGCCTCGTCTCGCTGAACTCGCGGCTGCTCAAGAGCGCCGTCCATGACGTGGTCGTTCACGAAGGACCCGTCGCCGAAACTTACGAGGGGCTTCACGGTTACCGGTTCGACGTCACCGAGAAGCTGGGAAAGTCGGATCCCCTCTACCTGCGCCAGAACATCCACGTCGCCACGGACGAGCGCACCCGGCTCGTCTACGCCTCGCTTTCGAGCGCCATCAGGGGCACCGGTTTTGCGGAGTATCTGAAACAAATGGATACCCGCCTCGACGTGAAGCCCGCCGAGAGCGCCGGCTCCTACCAGATCCGGATGCGCTCGCGTCTCAGGGCGGAGCGGCCCTGGTACGCGCCGAGCGACGTCTTCCGCGCGAAGGTCGAAAGCATCGCGCTCGAGAAGTTCAGCTTCGCTCGGGCCACCATTCTTCCGACTCTCGCCAACGCGCTTTAGTGCTGTTAACATCGTAAGGATGAAACCAGCCTGGACGGCTTTCTTCGGGATCGCTTCGCTCGCGGCCGCCTCGAGCGGCTGCGCGCTTTCGCCGCTTTCAACGACCGTCGACCGCCGCGTCGTTCTCATCTCGATCGACGGCTTCCGCCCCGAGTTCTACAAGTCGGCGGACTACGAGGCGCCGAACCTCAAGCACCTGGCCGCGACCGGCATCTCGGCCGACGCGATGATGACCGTCTTTCCCTCGCTCACCTACCCCAGCCACGCGACGCTCGTGACAGGCGTCGTTCCGGCGCGCCACGGAATCGTGGCCAACCGCGAGTACTCCGCCGAAAAAGGCGTGGGCGACTGGTTCTTTCAGGCCTCGTCGATCAAGGCGCCGACGCTCTGGGATCGCGCCCGCGCCGCCGGCAAGACGGTCGCCATCATCCACTGGCCCGGCACGCTCGGCGCGAACGTCGACTGGTTCGTCCCCGAGGTCTTCGGCCCGAACTTCGACTTCGCCGAAGACTGGGCGCTCGTGACGAAGAACATGAAGAAGGAGCTGCTCGACGAGATCCTCGCGGCTTATCCGCACCCCGGCTTCAAGGGGTTCTCCGACGTCGACGAGTTCACGACGCAGGCGGCGATCCGCATCCTGCCGACTTACCGCCCGCAGCTCGCGCTCATCCACTTCATCAACCTCGACCTGACCCAGCACGCGACCGGACGCGCGTCGCCCGAGACGAAGGCGGCGCTGAAGACGCTCGATGAGAAGCTCGGGCGCCTGCTCGCGACGCTCGACCTGGCGAAAACCACCGTGTTCATCGTCGGCGACCACGGCTTCATGGACTACGACAAGACGATCAACGTGAAACGGAGCTCGAAGTTCTTCACCCACTCCGAGGGCGGGCAGGCCGCGATCTACTCGCGCGACAAGAAGAGCGACCTTCGCACCTACAACGCGCTTCGCAAGAACGCGCGCGACCGCTACACCGTGCTGAGTACGGCGAATACCCGTCCGGCAGCTGACGCTGCCAGAGCAGCTCGAACTCCGGAACCACGTCGACCTTCGCGATGCCCGGAATCTCGAAGCTTGCGCGCGGCTTGAAGCGGAGCCAGAAGTTCTTGAGGTACCAGGTTTCGTGGTCAGCCTGAGTCGCGTCGGAGGCCATGGCCTCGTCGAAACGGCTGATTTCGCGGTCGAGCTGGTTTTCGAGCTGTGGGACCGGGGCGGCCTGGGCGCCGAGCGCGTATCCCAGGAGCAGCATTGCGCTGGTGAGTCTAATCATGTTCGTTCTCCTCAGAAGTTTTGGTTGTAGAAGCAGATCTCGACCGACGCGAGGCCGCCGACCGTCACGACACCGAGCGATCCGGTGAGCGAGAGGTCGAAGGCCGGGCGCATCTCGAAGATCTTCCAGTGCTTGCTCGTCGCGTTCGAGGCGCGCCGGGCGAAAAAGCCGCCCATGCCGAGCGCCTTGGCCACGCCGTTTCGAAAGCGCGCGCGATCGATCTTGTAGACGACCTGATCGAACGAGCTGTCGGCGGCGATGCCGTTGTCGCTGGCGAACTGCAGATGGCGCTGCGACACGCAGTCCTCGATGAGATTGACGTAGCCCGACGCCGGCCTCGGCGGATTCACCAGGGGCTTCTTCACGTCACGCGCGAAGTAGATCTGGCCCATCATCGAGGCCGTCGCCTTCACGATGCCGACGTCGCCTTTGGCCGACGCGCCGACGCCGACGCGAAACTGAAAGGCCTTGAAGCCCCCCTGCTCCAGCTTCGGATCCGACGAAACGGCTTCGAGGTCGGTCGCCGTTTCCCGCACGAACTTCTCGAGGTTCGACTGCAGGCGCGCGACTTCCGGGCCGGCCGAAGGACGCGCGACCACCGGATGCGCCGACTTCAGGCGAAACCAGTCGAAGCGAAAGCGCGTCTCGGCACCGAGCGTGAGGAAGGGATACACCTTGCCCGAGGCGTCGATCGTGACGTCGAGGCGAAAGCGCGATACCCACCAGGCCGATCCCGAGTCTTTTTCGATCACCGAGACGAGCGACTGGAAATCCTGGGCCGCCGCCGCGAGATTGCGCCGAAGCGCCGACTCGTCGCTCACCTTTCCGCTCGCCATGATCGCCTTGACGGCGGGCTCGAGCTGGAGCGACAGCTCCCGGGGAGTGGCCTCGGTCGAGACGGCCAGCTCGGAGACGACGCCTGCCGGCTTCGGCTCGATGACGACCGGATCGGGCTTCTTCCTGCCCGGCTCGTTCTGGCGGCGCCAGAACACCTGCACCGAAGGCGTTCCCTTCCAGGCGAGCACGCCTAGCGTGCCCGACGTCGAGATCGCCAGATCCGTCATGAAGTACTCCATATGCCACGGAGCCCAGTCCTTGGGACGGGTCGGGTCGGTCGAGGCGTTCTCCACCGACTGCGGCACGCCGTCGAGGGCCTGGCCGTCGGCGGCGAAGATGTTGTCGACGAGAGCTCCGGCCTGCTCGGTTTTTTTGGCTTCGTCGCTTTCGGAGACGAGGCCGTTAACGGCGACCTGGTCTTCGGGAAGCACGTACCAGGATTCGGGGGCGTTGGGCGCGGCGTGAGCGGCCGCACCGAGGGCGAATGCGAAAATGACGTTCAACATGTTTTCTCCTCGAGCTCAGGGAAGGGTGGGATCGGTGCTGTTCGAAAGAGCGACCCGGAATTTCGGGAGCGCTCCGACCTTGTAGGCGCCGATGCCGATCTCGGTGTTGACGCCGAGGCCTAAGACGATCGTGCGCAGCAGCCATGGCTGGCTCTGCGAGCGACGGCTCACCGCCGGGATCGCCGAGTCCTGGACCGCGTTCACGGCGAGGCCGAGGTTTTTCGAGTAGTCCTTCTTACCGATGATGACCTGAGTCGGGTTTCCGTTGTCGTCGAGACCGACCAGCGGGATCTCGTTCATGTTACAGCCGGAGGCCAGGACTACGAATCCCAGCACCGGCACCAGATAGCGTGCTTTCATTTTTTTCCCCCAAGGAAGTTTGAACTGCGGGAAAAAAAATAAAGCCAGTCGAAGCGTCTGTCCTTCAGGAGTCTGTCAGGAAAGCTTGAGCAGACCGCCCTGCTCGAGAGCGAGCTTGCGGCCGCGCCAGCTCACGGTGTTTCCCGAAAGCGTGTGTGCCCACAAGGGAATCGCCAGCAGCTCGCGCAGAAGCCAGACTCCAGGCATCCAAAGTCGCAGCGCGCCGTCGAGCCGCCGCATGAGAAGCAGATCGCAAGCCGACCAGAGGCCGAAGTGCAGAATGGCGAAGTGCTGCGGCGAAAGGCCGAACGCGCGATGCGTGGCCCACGCGCCGAGCGCCGCCGAGACGAGCGAGCCGAGCAGCGGCTCGAAAAGAAACGCCGCGGGCGCCTGGGATTTGCGGATGCGCCCCCAGCGGATGTGGCGCGACCAGAAGTCGCCCACCGAGTATTTTCCGATGTGCTGACGGACGGGGTTCGACTGAACCATCACCCGCTGGCCGATCTTCCTCATCGCCACTCCCGCCATGTAATCCTCGGCAAGGTAGCGCCCGAGCGCACGGATTCCGCCGAAGCGCGCGGCGACCTTGCGGCTGAAAAGCATCGACTTTCCGACGACGCACGTGTTGCCGGCCTTTTCGGCGAGGAACATCCAGCGCGCGTAGAACGTGTTGAGATACGTCGCCTCGAGCCTTCCCCCTGTCGACTCGGCGTCGGCGCCGGCGACGACGGCCGTCACCATGCCGACGTCGTTGTCGAGGTGCGCGACGACTCTCCGCAAATAGTCGCTCTCCACCCGCACGTTCGAGTCGCTGATGAGCACGAGGTCGTGC
>JACQAX010000257.1 GCA_016194795.1 Deltaproteobacteria bacterium
GCTTTGCTCGCGGCGGCGCTTTCCTCGGCGGCGGCGACCGGCGAGGCGCTTTCAGCCTGCTCGGACGGCGCCGGCGAAGCGGCGGACACGGCGGGCTCGAGCGAAGGCATCGCGGGCGCCGTGGGTGCGGCGACCGGAGCCGCTGCCGCGGGCGGCGCGACGTTCGGGGTCTTGCCGCCGGCTTCGAGCTGCGCGCGGAGCTGTTTGTTTTCCTGCTGGTACTTCTTGAGATTGGCGAGATCGTCTTCGATGACCTCGTACTCGGCGAGCTTCGACTCGAGCTTGCCGATCTTGTCGTTGGCGTCGGCAAGCGCTTTCGGGTCCGCGCCGCCGCCGGCGGAGCTCGCGGGGGCGGCCGCCAGGCGCGCCTCGAGACCGCTCTTGTCTTTGGTGAGGGCCGCGATCAGCGCGGTGAGCTCGCCCACCTTCGCCGTCGACGTCGCGAGCGCGGCGCGGATCGCCGCGAGCTCACCCGCGTCGACGCCCGAGGCGGCCACCGTCGGTTCGGCCGGTACGCTCAGCCCTTTTCCCGCCAGGATCTTGAACTCATCGCCGAAGAGCTGATTCTTGAAACCCTCGCTGAACGAGAGCAGCTCGACGAGAAACGCCCGCACGACGTGGTCGGGGATGTTCTTTTTGGCGACTCCGTATCTTCGTTTCTGGATCAGCAGAAAGCCGAAGTAGGACGCGGTGACGCACGCGATGAGCAGGAGCTCGACGAGCATCGCTTCTTGCGAGAACTTGGATAGCCAGTAGAGAAAAGACATGATCGTTCCTCCATGAACGCGGGCACGAGGGGGCCCCACCTCATTATATTTTGCGGTGGATATGGTCGCGCGTCAAACAAAGCTCGGCAAAGCTGCCGGGGCCGCGACCTGAACCTGAGACGTTTGCTCCCGGTCGATTTTGCCTAGCGGGTCGCGTTCGCCGTCAGCGCGCGGCGATCGAGAGCAGCTCTTTGTGGAGACGGCCGTTGCTCGCCAGCACCGAGTCGTCGCCGATCTGGAAGGCCTTGCCGTCCATCCGCGAATAGTCGCCGCCGGCCTCGGCGACGAGGGTGAGGCCGGCCGCCACGTCCCAGGACGAGAGCCCGCGTTCCCAGAACGCGTCGAACTGGCCGGTCGCCACGTGGACGAGGTCGAGGGCGGCGCTGCCCGTGCGCCTGACCGCGTGGCTTGCCAGGGTGATGGCCGCGAACGAGGCGATCTCGTCGCTGAAGAACTTGTCGTGGCGCATGCTGAAGCCGGTGCTGAGCAGGCCGTCGCGCAGCCTCGCGGTTTTCGAGACCTGCATGCGCTTGCCGTTGCGGGTGGCGCCCTTGCCGCGCCGGGCGAGGTAGAGGTCCTTGGTGATGGGCTGGTAGATCACGCCCAGGACGAGGTCGTCGCGCTCGTACTCGAGGCCGATCGAGACGCAGAAGAACGGGAAGCCGTGCACGAAGTTCGTCGTGCCGTCGAGCGGGTCGACGTGCCAGCGAAAGTCGCTCACGCGCTGGCCCTGGCTGAGGCCACCCTCTTCGCCGAGGATGTTGTCGTTAGGAAAAGCCTTGCGCAGCCGTCCGACCACGATCTTCTCCGAGCCCTTGTCGACCTCGGTGACGAGGCTCGTGTCGGGCTTCGAGGTGAGTTTGCGGAAGCGCCCGAAGCGCGAGTGGATGAACTCGCCCGCCTCGATGGCGGCGCGGGTCGCGACGGGAAGCGCCTGGGCGAGGTGCCTGGCGAGCGCGGCGTCGGGCTTCTTGCGGGTTCGCGAGGCCGTCATACGTAGACCGACTCGCTCTTGTGCTTGGCCGTGTAGTCCTTGATGAGCTTCCTCATCGCCACGTGCAGCTTGCGCGTCACCGGTCCCGGCTTGCCGTCGCCGATCGGGCGTCCCGAGACGGTCGTGATCGGCATCACCTCTTTCGTCGCCGAAGTGAGAAACATCTCCTGCGCCGAATAGATGTCGCTTTCGGTGTACAGGCGCTCCTGCACCTTGATGCCCTCCTGGCGCCCCAGCTGGAAGACCCAGTCGCGCGTGATGCCGGCAAGAATGCCGACCGAGAGCGGGGCGGTCCACACTTCGCCGGCCGTGACGATGTGCACGTTGTTGGTGGTGCCTTCGGTGACGAAACCCTGCTGGCTCAATAATATGGCGTCGCTGGCTCCCATGCGCTTGGCTTCGACGAGCGCGAGCACGTTGTTGAGGTAGTTGCCCGACTTCATCGCCGGATCGAGCGCGCTCGGCGGATTGCGCCGGCGCGGGACGACGGCGTAGTGCATCCCGGTGTCGTAGAGCTTCTGGGAGAAAGGCTCGAGCTCCTTCACGTAAACGAGCGAATAGGGCTCGCTGGCGGTCGCGCGATCGATGTTGAGGTCGCCGTAGCCCCGGCTCACGACGACGCGCACGTAGATGTCGCGATTGCCGAACCGGTTGAAGAACGCGCGGCACGTTTCATTCACCAGCGAACGGATGCGGTCGACGTCGGGCAGGATCTCGAAGTACGCGAGCTCGCAGGAGCGGGTGAGGCGCCTCAGGTGCTCGTCGAGCGAGAAGAGCACGCCTTCGTACGACCGCGTCACTTCGTAGAGCGAATCGCCGAAATGGAAGCTGCGGTCAAAAGCGGGCACCAGAGCCTGTTCGGGGGGCACGATCAGGTAAGGCCGCGAGGCGGCGCCGTCCAGGCCGCCGGCGAAATCGGGCAGTGCAACGAGGGCTTTTTTTGGTATGGTGTTGGTCATGGAAACGCTCCGCTCGCTTCTAGTGGCTGCGCCACGCCGTCGTGGCTCGCGCTCGCTCCGCTTCGTTTGCGCGGTGTCGTTCGCGGCCATGGTGGTGGTGCCGGGATGCTCGTCCGTTCCCGACTTTAGACCATCGAAACCCATCGAGGAAGCGTCTTCTTTGAACGAGGCGCTCGATCTTTGCGCGGCATATCAGATCAAGGGCGACGTGAACGGCGCGGGGCGCGCGCTGCCCGAGCGCACGGTGGTGCTCGTGCCTTGGCTGCGTTGTTTCGAGACGATCTTCCGCAAGTTTCCGGTGGCGCGCGAGCGCGAGAGCTTCGTGATGTTCCACCGCGCCTTGCAGTCGCGCCACGACGGGGTGCCTTCGTCGGATGCGCGCGTGGTCGACTGGCCGCAGATGAATTTCACCGTCACGCACGCGCTCGAGCACGTCAAGGATCCCTCGCTCGGCTACTCCGACGACGAGAAGCGCGTTTGCGCAAGCCAGCTGCCCGACTACTGGGTGTTCCTCGCCGAGAGCGGGCGCCTCTCCAAGCCCGAGTCGAAATCCTCGGTTCGAGCGGCCCGGCTTTCCGAGCTCGAGCGCGAGCTGGGCGTGACGTCCGGGCGGGGAGCGGGTGGCGCGAGCCGCTTCGACGCCGACGCGAGGCCCGTTCCGCCGCGCGCGACCAAGCTCACGGAGCAGCAGCGCGACTACTGCAAGAGCTATCTCGCCTACCGCGCGCTCGTGTACAACACCGAGGAGCTGGCCGACTACAAGCGCGTGCTCGAGCAGCAGACGCGCGACGACGTCTCCAACAGCAACGAGAAAGCCATGCGCGAGCGCGTCGGCGCCCGTTTCGCGAAGATGAAGGACGAGGCGGTGAAGCAGCGCGCGGCTCTCGACGAGGGGCTGGCGAAGCTGCAGGCCGGGTCGTCCTGGTTCCGTAACGGCTACTGCCTTCAAGACAACGGCGGCGGCCGGATCCGCTCGGGGAAGAAGTGACGCGATGATCGATACCGAACAGTTCCTCATTCCGCTGCAGGCCAAGAAGGCGTTGCTCGTGAGCGACAGCGACTGGGGGCTCGACGAGCTCGAGGGCCTGCTCACGACGATGGGGGGGCAGGCCGTCGAGCGCCTCAAGCTGCCCAAGCGCCGCATCGACGCGGGCACCTACATGGGCTCGGGCAAGGTGGAGGAGATCAAACGCATCCTCGAAGCCCGTGAGCTCGATCTCATGCTCGTCGACTTCGACCTTTCGCCATCGCAGATCAAGAACATCGAGAAGATTTTCGGCGAGACGATCGACGAGGAGACCGGCGAAAAGAAGCGCAAGCTCGTCCTCGACCGCAGCGGTATCATCCTCGAGATCTTCAACCGCCACGCGCGCACGAAGGAAGCAAAGCTTCAGGTCGAGATGGCCCGGCTCGAATACCTCATGCCCCGCCTCGCGCACCTGTGGTCGCACTTCGAGCGCCAGAGCGGCAGCGGCGGCGGCGCCCTCAAGGGCAAGGGCATGGGCGAGAAGCAGATCGAGGTCGACCGTCGGCTCGTCAAGGCGCGCATGGACACGCTGAAGCGCCGCCTGAAAGAGGCCGAGCACTCGCACCACCTGCATCGCCGCTCGCGCGAGTCGCTGCTCAAGGTCGCCATCGTCGGCTACACCAACGCCGGCAAGTCGACGCTCTTGAACGCGCTCACGCATTCCGAGGTGCTGGTCGAGGACGCGCTGTTCGCGACGCTCGATGCGACCGTGCGCCTGCTCAATCCCAAGTCACGGCCTGCCGTGCTCGGCATCGACACGGTCGGCTTCATCGACCGTCTGCCGCATGGCCTGGTCGCGAGCTTCCGATCGACGCTCAAGGAAGTGCTCGAGGCCGACCTGCTCGTGCACGTGCTGGACGCGAGCCACCCCGAGGTGAAGCGCCACTTCGACGTCACGATGGGCGTGCTCGCCGAGCTCCTCGAGCGTGGCGCGAAACGCGCTGACCAGGTCCTTCGGCAGATCGCGGATGAAGCCGACGGTGTCGGTGATGACCACTTCGCGCTCGCGCGGGAAGCGCAGCCGGCGCGAAGTAGGATCGAGCGTGGCGAA